>NZ_BRXR01000001.1:2558500-2859500 GCF_026012015.1 Clostridium omnivorum
TAAAATAGAAATTAACTCAAGAAAAGATTTAATCGAAAAGGTTCAAGAAAATAATATTGATTTTGCACTGCTTGCTCTTCATGGAAAGTTTGGTGAAGATGGTGGTGCACAAGCTATACTTGAAAGTTTAGGGATACCTTATTCAGGCTGTGGAGTAGCTTCTAGTGTGCTGTGCATGGATAAGGACATCTCTAAGAAGTTAATGGAGTCAGCAGGAGTAATTACTCCCAAATGGATACATCTAAAAAAACATCAGCAGGTAGATTATAATCTATTAAATAAAATGGGCTATCCAATAATAGTTAAGCCTGTTAATGGAGGGTCTAGTCTTGGTACAGTGCTAGTTAATAATGAAGACGAAGTAATGGATGGAGTTTTAAGAGCATTTGATTATGATGATGAAATCATTATTGAAGAGTATATTAGTGGGATAGAAATAACTTGTGGTATACTTAATAAAAAGCTGCTTCCAATTCTATGCATTAAGCCTAAATCAAATTTCTTTGATTATAAATCAAAATATCAATGGAATGAAGCAGATGAATCTGTAATAGAATTAGATAATGAATTAAAATCTAAAGTAGAAGCAATGTGCGTGCAGTGCTGGGACTTATTTAAATGTGAAGTTTACGCTAGGATTGATATAATAGTAAGTAAAAATGTACCTTATGTATTAGAAATAAATACTCTGCCAGGAATGACAGAAAACAGCCTTTTACCTAAGAGTGCAAAGGCTGTAGGTATGGAATTTGAAGAACTTTTAGATACTATTATTACTTCTTCATTAAAAATAAAACGTTAGTAAAAGAGGTAAAAATGTTTTTATTAGATATTGATTTAGAAAGCAAGGAACCCATATACAAGCAAATAGTAGATCAGATTATAACAATGATTGAGGAAGGCACGCTTACTAGCGGCAGTAAGCTGCCTTCTACTAGAGAACTGTCACTTATACTTAAATTAAGCAGGAATTCCTGTATCCATGCTTATGAAGAGCTGGAGGCTAGGGAATATATAAGCATAATTAAGGGCAAAGGTGCCTTTGTTTCTAATGTGCAAAAGCATTTAAATAGAGGCTGGAACATAGCTTGGAAAAAGCAATGCAGTGATTATGCCAAGAGAGCAGTTGAACTGGATATTATAAAAAGTGAGCCAGTAACTAAGAAGGGCATGATCTCCTTTAAGAGCATTGCGCCAGACGAAAAATTGTTTGATCTAGAACAGGTAAGGCGTAATTTTCTTAACGGTATAGCTTTAGAGGGTGAAAAGCTTTTAAATTATGGTTATGCAAAAGGCTATAGACCATTAATAGAGTATCTTGAAATATACCTTAAGGATAAAGGAATTTGTCTGGAAGGCAAGGATATCCTAATTACTAATGGGTTTACTGAGGCTTTTGACATAATTTTGGCATCCATAACTAAACCTTTAGATAGTATTATCTGTGAAAATCCTACTCATAACACTGCCATTAAGATTATTAAGCTACATGAATTAAACATAGCTTCGGTTAGCATGGAAAATGGCGAGATAAATGTTGAAGAGTTGGAGAAGGCGCTAAGTAGTGGTAATAACAAGCTTGTATATCTAATTCCTTCCTATCACAATCCCATGGGCACAGTGATGTCCGCCTCAAAGAGAAAAGAAGTATACGAATTATGCAAAAAGTACAATACTCCTATTGTAGAGGATGGCTTTAATGAAGAACTTCTATATTCTTCTTCTCATGTATCTTCAATTGCCGCAGTTGCTGGAATGGATAATGGGGTAATATATCTTGGAAGCTTTTCTAAAGTGCTTTTTCCAGGCATAAGAGTTGGATGGATAGTAGCAGACAAGGGACTCATTGAGGTTTTGGAGAGTGTTAAAAGAAGCAGAAATATTCATACCTCCGTACTGGACCAAATGCTCTTGTATCAGTTTTTAAAAAGCGGTGATTTTGAGCTATACATGAAAAAAACAAGAAAGTTTTATCGGGAAAAGTATGAGTTCTCCATAGAATGCAGTAAGAGGTATCTTCCTCACAGCAGGATATATGGTGAAGGCGGGCTTTACATATTTATAGAACTTGTGGACATAGACTCTAGAGTGCTTTTAAAGAGAGCAATGGAAAAGGGTGTTATCTTTATGCCGGGGGATATATTCTTTGTTAATGAAAAGGGCAGGAATACCTTTAGGCTGGGCTTTTCAAGACTTAGTCTTAAAGATATAGAAAAAGGCTTTAGGATTATAGGAAAATGTATTGAAGATATTAAAGCTAATAAATGATATAAAGGTATAATTAAAAAACCAGCTGAAAACAGCTGGTTTTTTAATTATGTTTTATTCAAAGATATTTTTTATACTGCCAAAGATGTCCTTATTGGCTTTAAGCTTATCTTCATTACCTAGTGCACATAGGCAGTTTTGCTCCATGGACTTTGAAACTAAATCAGCAAAGCCCTTAATGTCAGATACCTTTGTATTAATTATTTGATCTCTTTCCTTTTGCACATCCTCCTGTGATATTCCTCTTATATAATATTCATCAGCAGTTTCGCCCTTCATATAAGGTGTAAGAGGATAGTCTAACTCACTTACAGTTCCAATGACATACTTTGTAAGTTCTCTTTCATCAGCTTCAAAGCTTCTAAGATAGTCTGGAAGCTCATCGTATACCTTTAGAGTTTCTGCTAAGTTAGGGTCACGATAGGAGGAAAGTACTAGGTTTCCACTCCATTCAAAGCGGGCAAAGGAGCCATAGGCACCTCCAAGAACTCTTACCTTGTTCCACAAATAATCTAAGCCTGCAATAGTCTTTAATACCTGCATGCTTCCATTGTATTCATAGCCAAGTTTTTTAAAGTTATAACCTTTAGCTACATATTGAACCTTAGCTGAAGTCATTAAACCTTCATTTAGCTTATTTAACTCAAGGTCGTATTCATAGCTCTTTACTTCATCGCTATTTAAGCAGCCAGTAAGTATATTTAAATTATCACTAAAGGCAGCATATTCTTTATCATCAAGAGTTATTCCAACCATTAAGTTGTTTTTATTAAATACAAGCTCAGAGATATTTTCAAGATTATCTATTATCTCCTCAGCCTTTGCATCAAAATTATTTTCAAGGTCTAATATAAATTCATAGAAGGATAATCCATTAAGCAGTTCATCATACTTTGCCTTTTGAGAGAAGTAGGAGCAAACACGCTTTGCTGCTACTAAATGGCCTCTGTCAAACATTCTAGCCTCAAGTCTAGATCTGAACTCCTGGATTATTTCTTTTAGACGTTTTTTATCATTATAAACAGTGCTACCAAGAATCTCGCATATAAGCTCAGACAGCTTAGGGAGCTTATCTACTAAGGATTTAGCTCTTACTGTAAATTTAGGATAAAATATGTCAGCACTTCCAGCCTTTGAATAAGTATCGCTGCCGCTATATCTAATTCCGCCAGTATGAATATTAATTAAATTTGAAAGCTCCTCATAGTTGTGACTGTTGGTGTTAAGTTTTCCTAGAACCTTTGCTAGAATTGTTAAATAAGGCAGCTTTTCCTTAGGAATTACTGTGGTATCAAAGTACAAGTTCAAATAAGCTATACCACCAGTAAATATAGGATGATGAAGCACCTTAACTCCCTTTTCAGCTTTTTCTACTAAAGGTAGCTGTTCAGCCTTTTTATTTAAGTCATCTAGAGAAAGTAGTGGGATTTTTGCCAAATCCTCAGGAGAATCCACAGAGGTCTGTCTTTCTCTAAGCTTTTTCGTATTTTCAATTATTTTTTGAAGTTCAGAATCAGAAAGGCTGTCTTTATATTTATTGAGCTTAGTCTTAAGCTCTTCAGCCATTTTTTCAGCCAGTCCCTTCTTAGGCTTTACTATAAGTACAGAACGATGATTATTGTCTAATACATACTTTTTAAGTAAAGCTTCGAAGTAGTTTGTAGTTAAAGCAGTTTTAACTGCTGCAAGCTTATCACTGTATTCAAGGTGAAGAGTTGGGTTTGCATCATAAAGCCAGCTGTTCATTGCTTGGATATTATAGATTAAGCCTTTTGGATATCCATCAAACTCTGATTCTCTAAGCTGGAATTCTTTTATATTAATAGAGGATTCAATTAAGTCCTTTTTGATTCCATCCTTAACCAGCTTTTCTATGGTGTCAAGTACAACCTTCTTAAACTGCTCTTCTTTATCCTCATTAGAGTTTTTCACAACAACACTGAAGGTTGGCTGAAGTGCACTATCATCATAATATCCAAATACATCTTTACCAAGGTCAGCCTCCACAAGGGCCTTTTTTAATGGTGCTGCAGGAGTCTCTAGAAGCAGATGTTCAAGAATTTCAAATGCGAGTGCTGTTTCAGCATCTGTAGCACTACCTACTGCAAAGTTCAGGCTTAGGAAGGTCTTATCCTGCTCCTTTTCGCTTGGGGAAATAGGATATTCCACAACCAATCTTTTTTCTTCCTTAAAGGCAGGCTGCTCTGCTATTTTAGAGTCAACGGAAATTCTATCAAATTCACTTAAATAATTTTTGTCTATGAATTCCAAGTGCTTTAGTAAATCCATATTTCCATAAAGATATATATAGCTGTTTGAAGGATGATAGTATTTTTTATGGAACTCAACAAACTTTTCTTGAGTCAAATCAGGAATAAAATCTGGGTCTCCACCGGACTCAAAGTAGTAAGGAGTGTCAGGAAAAAGCGATTCCTGAACCTTTCTCATCATTAATGAATCAGGTGAGGAAAGTGCTCCCTTCATTTCATTGTATACTACACCCTTGTAGGTAAGTTCACTATTTTTATCCTCTAATTCATAATGCCAGCCTTCCTGCATCATGATTTCAGGATATTTATATATATTAGGATGAAGCACAGCATCAAGATAAACATCCATTAAGTTAAGAAAATCCTTATCATTTCTGCTTGCTACTGGATACATTGTTTTATCAGGATAAGTCATTGCATTTAAAAAGGTATTCATAGAACCTTTAATAAGCTCTACAAAGGGTTCTTTAACTGGAAATTTTTTAGAGCCGCAAAGTACAGAGTGTTCAAGTATATGAGGTACTCCTGTACTGTCATTAGGCGGTGTTCTAAAGCTTATAGAAAATACTTTATTATCATCCTGATTTTCTAGATGAAATAATCTAGCCCCACTTTTTTCATGTTCAAATATTCTCCCTATGGAATTAAGCTCTTTAAGAGGTCTTTCTTCTAAAAGCTTAAAGCCATGATATACCTTGTTTATGTCCATAGTTAATCTCCTTTCAGTATGTAGTTATACATAATATTATATATTCTTTGTATACCATAAAATTCCTTAATTGTACACTAGTATCTTAGCATAATGCTGGACTTATATACTTCAATATCTCTAAAGCCTTGTGAATAGAGGAAGGATTTTAGGCCCTGCTCAGCTATATCCAAATTATTTTTTGGACCTATAGTTATATTTTTTAGTGGGAATTTTCCACGGTTTTCACCATTAAGGCACTTAAGGGGTATTTTTAAATAAGGTATAAAGCATCCATTGCAGATTTTATGGCCAATAAGTTCATTATTAGAATAATCAAAGTTATCTTTTTCTACGGTGAAAACTATTCTATACTCTCTTTCATCCTTAAAGCCGTATCTTTTAAAGAACATTGCTCTTGTGTATATATTTATAAGCAGTTTTTTTTCTGTATGAGTAAAGTATTCCTCACCTTTTAAAGCTTCATACTTTTTATACAGTGTATAAAGGTCATAAATTATTTCTTTAATCATCTCCTTTTGAGCATCTTTATCATATATCACCTTTCCACTGAGACAATAAAGCTCTTTACTATAGGATAGATTGTTAATATCAATACCAATATTATAGCCTTCAAAGTTTGAGTAGCTGGACCAAAGCACAAGGGAATCCTGTTCCTCAGTTAAAGATAAAATGTACAGTGGAAACAATTGCTCTAATTCATCCATTGATTTTATCAGTGAATTATAAAAATCCATTTTATTAATTTCTGCTTCATCCATAAATTCTATACCTATCTCCCTTATAATATCCTTAACAAAGGATATTTCTGAAGGATCCTTTAAAAAATTGCTTTTAGATATCATAAAGCTGCCGGAAGATAGAATTCCATTTAAGGCTTCGATATTTGTATAGTGATAAAGAATATTTTTTTCAGACTGCTGTATCTCGCCATAGTTTTTTCTTGTTATAGTATCATGATATTTGCGTAGTCCATCCATTAATTCTATGCTCAAAGCTGCACCTCATTTATAAAAGTATTATCTATAACCTTTATTATTGCCAAAGTAAATTAGAATAGTTAATGTTTTTCTAATGAAATTCTAATGTTTCATTAAAGGTGTTCTAATTATTGCTGCCTATAATAAAAGTATCAAATAAATAATAAATTTATGGAGGAATGAAAAATGTCAATTAATTTAGAGCAAATTGAAGCTTTAAGGGAAAGAGCAAATGTAAGCTATGGAGAAGCAAAGGAAGCACTTGAAACTTGTAATGGAGATTTAGTAGAAGCACTAATTTATTTAGAGAAGAATAACAAGATTAAAAATGGAAGATGTAATGTAAATAGCATGGGGGTTTGGGAAACCATTAAGAAGATTATAAGTAAAGGTAATAGTACAAGATTTGTAATCAAGAAACACGAGCGAGAAGTTTTAAGCATGCCTGTTACAATAGCAGTAATAGCAGCTATAATAGCAACACCACTTGTAGCAGTAGGACTTATCTTAGCACTTGCAACAAGCCATAGATTTAGATTTGAAAGCAAAGATGGCGAGGATATGGAGATAAATAAGACCTTTGATAGAGTATCTGAAGTTGTAGACAATGCAAAGCAAAAAATAGTAGAAAATGAACCAGTAAATCAATAATACCAAAATAACCTACATTATGCAGGTTATTTTCATATCACTTTCAATAGGTATTTACTCTTAGTTATTGTATAATAATAGAAAGTGAAGAATAAATAGGGGGAAATACCTTATGGCAAAGGAAAAGATACTTATAATTGAAGATGAACTGAAAATTGCAAGGTTTGTAGAACTAGAGCTTAAATATGAAGGCTATCAGGTAGAACAGTGCCACGATGGCAGAGAAGGCTTACAAAGAGCATTAGAGGGTAATATAGATTTGATTATTCTTGATATTATGCTGCCTTCAATGAATGGAATGGAAGTTTTAAGAAGATTAAGGCAGCATTCAGAGGTACCAGTGATAATGCTAACTGCAAAGGATCAAATAATGGATAAGGTTATGGGCCTTGATATGGGCGCAGATGATTACCTTACAAAGCCTTTTGCTATTGAAGAATTATTGGCAAGGATAAGAACTGCACTAAAAAGAAAAAAGGCTTCAGCTAAGGAAACTAAGGTTATCCAGATTAATGATTTAAAATTGGATTTAGATAAATATACTGTATCCTTTAAAGATGAAATTATTGAACTAACTAAAAGGGAGTTTGAACTCTTAAAGTATCTTATGGAAAACCAGAATATTGTTTTAACTAGAGAGAAGATACTGGAGATAGTATGGGGCTATGAGTATTTAGGAGATACCAATGTAGTTGATGTTTATGTAAGATATTTAAGAAGTAAAATTGATGATAGATTTGATAGAAAGCTTATTCATACTGTTCGTGGAGTGGGGTATCTGTTAAAAGATGAATAATAAAAGGGAAATAAAAATATTAATTAAATATTTTGTAAAACAAGTCCTTTTGATACCTAAATTAGTTATTGTTGAAGTTAAAAGGCTTATTAAAAGTGTATATAACAGCTTTGTTGAAAGACTGAGGTTTTCTATAGCCTTTAAAATCAATATAGCCTTTGTATCTATGATTATAGGCTTTCTCTTTTTTCTTAGCTTAATAGTAGCAGCGGGCTTTGGATTTTATCTAGGGTACAGTGCTAAGGTTGATATGGAGAAGGACATTTCTCTTATTACTTCATACTCAAATGGAAATATTGAAGCTATTTATGAGCCAATTGATAAAATTGCAAGGCTAAAAAACAGACAGATTTCAATATTTGATGATAGTGAAAAGCTTGTGTATACTTCTGAAGAAGAGAAGAATAAGGTGCATTATTATGTAAAAAATGATTCTGCACAAGGTATTCAAGATAATTATATATTTATTACTGGAAGTGATATATCCCTTCACTTTCCAGCCAATAACTCCAATCCAGCAGCTAGTTTTTTTATGGTGCTTAATGAAAATATTACTGTAGGAAATGTGGATTACAAAATACAAGTAGTTAATAAATTAGGCAATGAATTTATGTACATGGGCATCCTTTTTAGTGCTCTTGCTATTATTTGTGTAATCACAATTCTAAATACATTAATAACAGGCTGGAAGGCAAGCAAAAAGATACTAAAACCAGTGGGAAAGATGACTGAAACTGTACAAAACATTACTATTAACGCACTTGATACCCGCCTTGATGTTGGCGGCTCCCAGGATGAGCTTAAGGATTTGGCACATACCTTTAATGATATGCTGGATAGGCTTCAGGAGTCCTATGAAAAGCAAAATCAGTTTGTTTCAGATGCTTCTCACGAACTTAGAACACCTATAGCTGTTATCCAAGGCTATGCAAATCTTTTAGATAGATGGGGTAAAAATGATAAGGAAGTGCTGGAAGAATCAATTACAGCAATAAAGTCTGAATCAGAAAATATGAAAGCACTAGTAGAGCAGCTGTTGTTTTTAGCTAGAAGCGATAAAAATACTCAAAAGGTTGAAAAAACTGATTTTTATATAGATGAACTAATAGAGGAAATAGTAAAAGAAACAAAGCTAATTGATACGAAACACCAAATAATGTGTGAAAGAAATGAAAGGGCTATGCTTAATGCAGACAAAAGCCTTATCAAAGAAGTCTTGAGGATATTTATAGACAACAGTATAAAATACACTCCTGAGGATGGCTTTATAAAGGTAAACTCTTACGTAACTCCAGAAGGTGTAAGTATATCCGTGCAGGACAGCGGCAATGGAATATCGAAGGAAGATTTGCCTCATATCTTTGATAGATTTTATAGAGCTGATAAGTCAAGGACAAAGCAAAGCGGCGGAACTGGCCTAGGTCTTGCCATAGCTAAATGGATTGTTATGAAGCATAGAGGAACTATAGAAGTGGAAAGTCAACTAGGAGTGGGAACTAAGATAAATATAAAATTGCCTATAAAATAAGAAAGAATTGATAAAGGAAGTATCCTATATCAATTCTTTTATTTTAATAGATATCTATACCCTCAAATATTCAATTAAAATATACCCACCACTAACCTTCTTAATTTTAGCTTTCATTTTCATAAATACCTTAGGCATCTCGCCTAGCTGTTTCCACTCTTTTGGGGAACCATTTGGATCTCCGGAAAAGCCTTCTGTCGGTGCATATAGAGTTAAGTCAGCAGAATAAATGCCGTTTCCCTCATCTACTAGTTTATCAACTTGAGCAAAGGTATTTGCTATTTTTAAATTATAGGGAAGTAGGTAATAACCATTTGCATAAGAAAAATCTTCAGTTGATATGCTGTGGCTTTTGAGTTTTAATCCAAAGTATTTTTCTACTGCTGTATCTACATACTTTTCAGGAAGCTTAGCCATAGATTTATCTATTTCGTATTTTTCTAGAGCTTGACGGTTGTATATAAAGTTGCAGCGTATACCAAACATAATAAGGTCATTGCTGCTTAGTTTATCCTTTTCAAAAGCTGGTACTCTGGCCTTAGCAATGGCTGTAAAGAAATTATTAAGTTCTTTTTTAGATTCACTGCTTAAATTAACCTCAGTACCTTTAGCTGCTGGAGCTTGAGTGTTAGTTGAATTGTTAGTTTGATTGCTAGTTGGTGCTGTATCCTTAGGATGTTCCTTTGCTGGTACTGAAGTAGAGGTTTGAGTATTGCCAGTATTTACAGTATTTTGTGCTTCTGAGGCATTATTTTTATCTATTTCTTTATTTGAAAGTGACTTATTTGCTGAACAGCCAGTACATATGCAAAGGGTGGCAGCAAGTATACCGCAAAATAGCTTTTTAATCATATAAAACACTTCCTTTTAGAATATTCAATATAACTAGTATACCATAAATTTGAAGTAGTTATAATTAATTGTAAATGACCTGGATCTTTAATTAAAATATATTGTTTACTATTTATACGTTTATAATTAGGTAAAGTACTGTTTTATATAAAAATATTTTTAAATAATTTTCTTTTTATTTATGAAAATATTGGACAATCAATTATAAAATAGCGGGTTTTCCATGAATTTTATAGGGTATTATCTATGAAACTGTACAAACTTATAGTACAAACAAAAATTACTACAAAAAAATAAAATAAAATTAAGGGAGGTAATATATATGTCAAGAAACAATAGAGTTTTAGTACCACAAGCTAAAGCAGGTTTAGATAGATTTAAGATGGAAGCAGCTTCAGAAGTAGGAGTTAACTTAAAGGAAGGCTATAATGGAGACTTAACTTCAAGAGAAGCTGGAAGCGTAGGCGGACAAATGGTTAAGAGAATGGTTGAATCCTACGAAAAGAAACTATAATAAAAAACAAAGGTTAGGCAGCAATGCCTAACCTTTTTAAATAAATATAATTAAATTTAGAGAATTTAAACATAGCCATTTTTTCCTCTTATAGAAACTTCACCTGATATTAGCCATTCAGTATTACCATCTAAATATTCTACAAGCAGTCTTCCTTCAGCATCAAGGTCTTTTGCTACAGCAGGTGTAACTTGCTGATTTTTTATTACGTTAATTTCTTTGTTAAGTAGAGCTGAAAAGTTTCTGCAAATATCTATAGATTCTTTGATATTTCCCTTATTTACAAATTCGAAATATAAGGTTTCAAAGTTATTTAGAATTTTTGCAGTTAGTTCTTGCCTATTAATTAATTTTCCATGTTCTATGTATAAGGAAGAAGCAATATCTCTAAGTTCCACAGGAAAGTCATTTTCTTCAATATTTACATTTATTCCTATGCCCATAATTACATAGTTTATTTTAGTAAGTTCTGCATTCATTTCAGTCAAAATTCCACAAACCTTTTTTGAATTTAGTACCACATCATTGGGCCATTTTATTAGGGCATTAATATTAAGTTCCTTTAAGGATTTTGCTACTGCTGCAGCTCCTATTTGTGTAAGCTTTGCAGCTTCCATAGGATTAAGTTCTGGTTTTAAGATAACTGACATCCATAGTCCTTTGTATTTGGGTGAAACCCACGTTCTTCCTAGTCTGCCTCTACCATTAGTTTGTTCTTCACTTATAATTACAGCACCATTATTTTCACTGAAATCTGCAATTTCTTTAGCCTTGCTGTTTGTTGAAGTTATTGTATCAAAGTGAAGGATTTTCCTTCCAATTAGTTTAGTACATAAATAAGGTTTGATTTCCTCATAGGTAAGTAAATCAGGTGATTCAACTAGTTTATATCCTTTTTTTGATATAGAATTTATTTCATATCCCATTTCCTTAAGCTTTGTAATGTGTTTCCATATAGCTGTACGAGAAACTCCAAGCTCATTGCTTATATCCTGTCCGGAAATATAGCTATCTTTATTATCTTTTAAAAGTTTTAAAATCTTATTTTCCAAAAATATTACCTGCCTTGTATATTATTTTAAAACGTATATTTAGATTCTACATTATTAAAACTATATTAACAAGATATGCTTAAACTTAGTTTAAAGGAGAGATATTTATGAAGTATCGTACTGCTAAAATTATTGAAATAGTTTTGTTTTTAATTTTTTTTAGTATACTAAATTTATTCTGCACGAAAATAGCACAAGCTAAGGCAACACCTCAGGAAGGAGAATTGCAGAAGGTTATTTTAATTGATCCAGGTCATGGAGATTTTGATAGTGGAGCAATATCTAGAAGCGGTCTGCTTGAAAAGGATGTTAATTTAAGTATTAGTCTAAAGCTGAGAGATGAATTAAATAAAAAGGGATACTTAGTTTTGATGACAAGGGAAACAGACAAAGGACTTTATAGAAATGAAGGAAGTATAAGGGGTAAAAAGTATGATGATTTAAATGCAAGATGTAAAATGAAGAATGAATCAAATTGTGATATGTTTATAAGCATTCATCAGAATTTTTTCAAGGACGGCAGCTGCAGAGGGGCACAGGTTTGGTATTCTAGGTGCGAAGATAGTAAAGCTCTTGCACAAATTATAATGAAAAACTTTAAAACTGACCTGGACGAAAAGAATCATAGAGAAGAAAAGCCTGCAAGGAATGATTATAAGATATTGAGGTGTTATTATAATATACCTTCTGTAATTGTAGAATGTGGCTTTTTAACAAACTATAATGATGAGAAAAAGCTAAAGGATGAAAAGTACCAGCAGAAAATCGCAGAATCCCTAGCAAAGTCTGTAAGCGAATACTTTAGTACGGAAGCCTCAATGTGAGGTTGAATAGTTAAAGGTAAGAAGTAAGAGTGAATGGTGAAGGAAGCTTTTCAGCGGAGCTGAAAAGCTTAAATTTAACTCTTAACTCTTAGTTCTTACCTCTTACCTATATTGTACTTTCATAGTTTTTTATTGTAAGGTATTTAGAATATTCTAGTATAGATAAATACCTTAGTTTGCAGTAATTCTCATACATATGAGAGTAATCCTTCAAATTTGATGGAGGAATGTTTATATCTACAATCCAGGGCTTTTCATAGGAGTCCAGTATAACTGATATCTCTATCTCACCAAAATGTCCAAAGCATTTTTCTATGCAAATTCCTAGCTTTAAAAACAGTGATTCAAGGGAACTCTTTTGAAGGCACTCAGGAGAATCCACTACAATCCATTTTCCTTTGGAGTTTTTTCCAAGGAGTATATGCATACTCTCCGGTACTGTTTTTATACTAAAAAAGCTCTGCTGAATAATAAACAGTTCCTCTTTTGTATAGTCAGCTATAAAACTCTCCAATTCCTCAGTACTGCTTATAGTAAGCAATTTATCTTGTAGTTTAGAATACAGGTAATATATGTTTGAACGCTTTTCTATATATAGTGTACCCAATTTACTGCTTTTGTAGGAGGGCTTTAAAATCACCTTTCCAAAATAATCTATAAATAATTTTACATCTTCAAAATCATCAAAGGGTATGGTTTTAGGAAGGTATGGATTTAATTCTGTCTGAGAGAGCAGACACTTATATATCTCCCACTTACCTAAGTACATATGATTATTAATATACTGTATGTCAAAATAGTGAGTTAATATTTTTCTCATGTATTGAAAAATCATATATTCAATTTGGGAGGCAGAGTTTAATTGCTCATATATGGTATCTGCAATTGGCAAGGCTAACTTTAATAGCTCACCTGAACTACTAATTTTGGTATACCCATAAACCTTTTTATAATTTATATAAAAGTTTTCATTAGAAAAATAATAAAGTAAACAATGGCTTTTTTCGTTAGCTTTAAACAGTTCTGTTAAAGTATTTGGAATTACTCCTGTCTTAATAAGCGATAGATCTTCCTTTGTTACAAGGACACCTACCACAGGACCAAGATAAATGTGATTGTTTTCCTTCCAAATATTAAGCTGCATATTTTCGTAAAGGTAGAGTTCTTTCATTAGAAGGTCATTTAGATATATAGCTTTTTTGTTTGACTCATAGGGAATCGGGTAAATATCTGCAGCTAATTTACCAGCGTGCAGAGTATAGCAAAGGGCTTCAGATAAGCCTAAACTATTAAAAATATCTACAGGTATAAAACAGCTTAAGCCTTTTGCATTAATGGAACTTTTTAATATCTCAACGTACAAATGCCTCACCCCCCTATAATTATATATATTCCATAGAAATTTAAATGGAACTATTTATAAGTAAAAAGAAAAAGCTGCTTAATAAAAAGCAGCTTAAATAATTAGTTAATTTCATTTATTGTTTTAAATTTATAACCCTTTTCTTTTATAGCTTTTACAATTCTATGAAGAGTGGAATCAGGTGAATAGCTATAAAAGGGATAGCCTGTGATATCTTTGCTTAGCTTTATATCTTCAAACTCAATGTTTGGATGATAGAAAAAGCTGGCCAGTAAATCTGGTCTTAGAGTATTTATTTTTCTTATCATTTTATCAGTATCCCCTTTGCCATCTACATAGTCAAGAGGAGTTGGAATATATTTGACTGTCCTGCCATCTATCTTTTTTACTACTAAATTTTTGCTCTCATTAAATCCATCTGGTGAGTATGGTTGATATAAATAATCGAAGTTTTTTTCCATAATTCTAAGCACGTTAGGAGCTGCAGCATAGTGAGGCGCTTCAAAGAAACCATAAGGTATATCCAAAGCTTTTGCAGAGGCTATAGCTAAGTTGATTCTTTCTTGAGTATACCCATCTGCTGCAGGAATTCTATCCCTTGGGCCTCTATGAAATTCAAATCCATCAATACTGACATCATTGCCATATTGATGAGTATAGCCATGCAGTCCAATAATAGCATTTCTATCTTCAAAGTAATCTAATGTAAATATAAAGTCAGAATTGAACATACTATTCTGCATTGCAGGGTCATTGTCTACCTTAGGATTTTGATGTGGATCAATATACCTTGGCACCCATGCCACATGAAAGGGAACATTTTCAGAATATAAATAATCAGAAATAATTCTAAGCTTTTCAAGTGTTTCGCTGTTTGAGTATCTTTGCCCGGCAGTAATATCTTCAAGCCTTAATAAGGCAGCCTTTTCTGAGTGAGGCCCAGTTACAACTTCAAGTTTTTCTCTATTAAAGAATAAGGATATTGTTTTATTATCTATATTCCAATCAGTTTTAAGGTTGAATATTCTACATAAATCTATTAAAGAAATATAAGAAATTCCGTCTGAAGATATAATAGGACGTTTAAGCTTTCGTGTTTCATCTCCTAGTGAAAAGGTGTTAGCATTTACATTAACTGTTACCAAGTTATTATTAAGCTCTAAAGTTAAAGTGCCATTTTCTGTTTTAGATTTTCCTCCTATCTTTTCTATAATCTCTGTTATAGGAAGGTAGTACCTGTTCTTTTCTATATACACAGGTAAGGCTAGATTTAATGCTTTGCCTTCAAAGCTAACCGTGATATTATCCTTTTCAAAATTAAGTTCTTTAAAATTGCTAAAGTCCCTGTCTTTTGGTATAGGTGGCTGCTTTCCTTTTGTCTCCACCTTTTCACCAGCCAAGGAATTGTGAAGTTTTGGAGGATGTTTCTTATTGCTGCAGCCCACAGCAGCTATAAGAAGTATTACCACCAAAAGCATTAGAAGGATATTTTTTAGTAATATTCTCATTGTAGTATGCCCCTTTATATATTTATGTTTAAGCTTATTGCTAGTTTTTACAAAAATTCTCACATCATATATAATACTAAATTATGCTGAAAGTATGCAATAAAAAAATACTATATTTTTTTGCTTTAAGAATTAAATTGTTTAACTTATATTCCATTTAGGGTAAAATATAAGTTATGGCTATTATTTTGAAAGGCGTTAATTTGAGGTGGAGTAATGTTTGAAATAGATGAACATCGACTTAAAAGTAGCTGTGGCAGTGTTATATATTCTAGAGGACTTGATATGTACCTTAGAAATAAAGTAAGACAAATAGATGTTGAAATTGCACATAGGGAAAATAGAGGTGACAATTTACTGAGGTTAACGGCGGTAGTAGAGTCAGCTTTTAGTAATCATACCTATGATATAGATATTTTATATAGCGATAAAACCTTTACTATGCAGCACGAATGCAACTGTGAGTATGGCCAAAAAGGAAACTTATGTAAGCATGTAGTTGCAGCACTTTTGAAATGGTCAAGAGAAAAAAATAGTATTATGAGAAGAAATGATGAATTAAATAAGTCCAAAACCGAAGAATTGGTGGAATCCATAAAAAATGGAATGGTAAAGACTATCAGAGGTACTATACCACTAAACCTGGATATAAAATATGAGTTTGAAAATAGAGGGGAGAGGCTTTCCTCAATAGAACTGAAAATTGGAGAGAACAAAACTTATATTGTAAAGAATATGAAGGAGTTTCTTGGAGTTCTGAGAAATAGACTAGAGGAATTAGAGTTTGGCAAGAATTTTATCCTTTATCCAGAGCTTCATAGGTTTAATAGTGAGGATGAAAAAATAATTGAACTGCTTCTAGAAATATATGAAATGGACTGTAGAATTCCAAATATAAATATTCCTACACCGAGATATTTGAGTTCTCCTAATAGATTTATAATAGGTAAAAAAGCATATTTAACAGACAGACAATTAATGAGGTTTTTTAACATTGTTGAAGGGAGAACAATTGAGGCGGTAATTAATGGTCAAAGCTTTCCAGCAGTAAAAATTCTGAAAGAGGATATGCCTTTAGAGTTTGATTTAAATATTAAGGAAGATAACATAATTCTTAGAGCTAGTGACAGTATTCCAATTCCAATAACAGATAGTGAAGAATACTTTTTTTATAACGGAAACATATATAAACCAAGTGAAGTACAGAAGAATATATATGCACCCTTTTATAGAGAGTTTATAAGAACAAGAGAGGGCAAGATAACTTTTAGCAGCACCGATAAGGAAAGTCTCGCTTCATACATAATACCTAGCTTAAAAAATATTGGCAAGGTAGTAGATATAGATGAAAGGCTGGAGCAGCAATTCTATGAGGAACCTTTAGAAGTCAACATTTATTTTGACAAGGAAAAAGAGGATATTACAGCGGACATAATTTTTAAATATGGAAGCCTGGAATTTAATCCGTTATTTCAAAAGGAAATTGGATTGCAGCAAGAAAGAATCCTTATAAGGGATATATCTAAAGAAACAAATACTATTGGCATTTTAAACAGTTATGGTTTTAAGATTATAAATCGAAGCTATGTGCTGTCGGATGAAGAAAGTTTAGTAGAGTTTTTAACTGAGGGAATGCAGAGACTGCAGGAGTACGCTGAGGTTTATTATTCAGAAGCTTTTAAGAATATAAAGGTGTACAGTTCTTCAAATATAAAGTCAAGTATTAGGCTAAATGATGAGGACCTACTAGAATTTAGCTTTAGTATTGAAGGCATTGAGAGAAGTGAGCTTAAGGATGTTTTGGAAGCTTTAAGGCAAAAGAAAAAGTATTATAGGCTTAAAAAGGGTGATTTTGTATCACTAGAAAGTAAGGAATTAAAAGATGCTGCAAATATGATTGAGTATTTGGATATTCAAGAATCCTCCTTAGAAGAGGATAAAATCCTGCTGTCAAAGTATAATGCCTTATATATTGATCAAAATCTGAAAATGAACAACATGAATTATATTGAAAGAAATAGAAGGTTTAGAGAATTAGTTAATAATATAAGAGATGTTCAAGAAATTGATTATAAGGTGCCTGATTCCTTAGAGGGTGTAATGAGGGGCTACCAAAAGTATGGATTTAAATGGCTAAAAACATTAACCAGCTGTGGGTTTGGAGGTATCCTTGCTGATGAGATGGGCCTTGGAAAAACTCTTCAGACCATTGCTTTTATACAATCAGAAGTAATAGAGAATAGTGAATGTGAGCCATCTTTGGTGGTGGCGCCTACTTCTTTAATTTACAATTGGAAAAGCGAAATAGAAAAATTTGCACCAGTTTTAAAATCTGTAGTTATTGCAGGAACTAGGGAAGAAAGAGAAGCTCAAATGAGTAATTTAGAAGGTGCTAATATCGTTATAACTTCTTACCCTCTTATAAGAAGAGATGTGGAAGAGTATAAGAAATATAAGTTCAAATACTGTATATTGGATGAGGCACAGCAAATAAAAAATCCAATGTCACAAAATGCTCAAAGTGTAAAAGAAATTAAAGCAGATGGATTTTTTGCGCTGACAGGTACGCCAATAGAAAATTCTCTTACGGAATTATGGTCAATCTTTGATTTTTTAATGCCAGGCTATCTTATGACTCATGGAAAGTTTTTAAAAAAGTACGAAATGCCTGTAGTGAGGAATAATGATACTGTTGCTTTAGAGGAGCTTAATAAGCATGTAAAACCATTTATATTAAGGAGACTTAAAAAAGATGTTATAAAGGAATTACCTCCAAAGATTGAGCACCAGCTTGTGGTTGAAATGACAGAAGAGCAGAAGAAATTATATGCTGCATATATTGCCTCAGCTAAAAATGAAATTGACAACGAGATTAAAGAAAAGGGTCTAGGAAGAAGCAAGATTAAAATACTATCTGTTCTTACAAGATTAAGGCAAATATGCTGTGAGCCCTCTGTATTTGTAGATAATTACTTTGGAGAGAGCGGAAAGATGCTTGCCCTTGATGAACTATTAGAAGAAAGCATAAATGAAGGACATAGAATACTGTTATTTTCTCAGTTCACCTCTGTTTTAAAGAATATCAGCAAGAGACTTGAAAACAATAATATTGAATATATGTACTTGGATGGTCAAACAAGGGCTCAGCAGAGGGGAGAGATGGTTAAGGAATTCAATGAAGGTAAAGGAAGTGTATTCTTAATCTCTCTAAAAGCTGGTGGCACAGGCTTAAACCTTACAGGGGCTGATGTGGTTATACACTTTGACCCATGGTGGAATCCTGCTGTTGAAGACCAAGCAACAGATAGAGCTCATAGAATTGGCCAGGAAAAGACTGTAGAAGTAATAAAGCTTATTGCAAGAGGAACAATAGAAGAAAAGATATTTAAAATACAGGAAAAGAAAAAAGAGATAATAAAAAGCGTTATCAGTGATGAAAGTGGAGAAGAAATTCTGCTTTCTCAAATGAGCGAAGAAGAATTAGAGGAATTATTTAAATTTTAGTGTGCCGCAGGGCGGGCGTGCCACGGGGACGTGACCTTTGGCATAAATCACATACATTATAATGAGAGAGGTTGATGAATATAATACTTTCATCAACCTCTCAATTTATTATTAAAGTGCATTTTATAAGTAAATATTTATATATTTTCATATTTATATATTTAAATTTTCACCAATATGTCACGGTGATGATTGCTTTAAGCATATTAGTTATCCGCTCTAACACTAACTGTTAAGGTCCTGCGTTTATAAACGCTGGATATTAATCCTATCGCTATCATGTTCATGATAAATTGACTGCCACCGTAGCTTATGAAAGGTAGAGACATTCCTACTAGTGGTGCAAAACCAAGCACCATTAGGATATTCCAAGAAAATTCTACAGCAAATATTGCAGCTATTCCTTTTATAAGGAGCTTTCCATAGGTGTCTTTTACAGAAGTAGCTAAGGATATAATTCTAACTATAAAGGCTGAAGCTAAAGCTACTATGGAAAGTCCGGCAAACCAACCAAAGGTATATATTATATAAGCAAATATAAGATCAGTATGTGGCTCTGGTAAGGCCTGCCTAGTAAGAGTAAGTCCTTTTCCAAAGAATCCTGCACCGATTAGAAGTTTTTTTACTTGAATAATCAAATAACCCGCTCCTTGAGGATCCTTTTGTGGATTTACAAATGTAAGCATCCGTGAAATCCTATAGGGCTCTGATAGTACAAAGAAAAATGATAAACCAAATAGGGCGCAAACAATTAGTAAAATATACTTATAATTAGCCTTAGAACCAAATAAAAGAACGATAAAGGATATAACATAGATTGCACAGGCTGATACTGAAGGTGCTGATGCGATTAAAAGTAGGGGCAGTGCAAGTAATCCTATTCCTTTTAGTTTATTTTCAAGTTTACTAAAGTCCCAATCGGAGAATATTCCGCAGGAGGATATTATAAGAATAAATACCGACAAGTCAAGGAAATTCCAAACTGTAAAAAATAAACTAAGGTGAATTCTACCGTTGGATTGAGGCCCAGTAAAAGCTGCAAGCATTGCAAAAAATAAAGTAACAATATAAATATACTTTGAGTATTTACGAAGCTTTCTATAATCAAAAAAGTAAATTCCTGTAACTATTGCAATTCCTATTACAAAATAGCCTAGATTTTTGTAGAAAACCTCTTCTGAAGCAAGTCCTGAAATTTTTATAAAGTACATGGATAATAGTCCAAAGCCCGAAAGCAATAAAGTTATTATAAGTAGTGTCCAGTCTGGATTTCCCTTATGAGCCTTATTTAACTGGCTTCCTACTACAGTAGCATCACCCATTTGAGCAATAGCCTTTTCAGTGGCTTCACTTTCCTTTGTGCCTTCTGATATCAGTTCATCACTAAGCTCTAAAATATGATTTTCAAGCTCCAATTTTATTTCTTCATGTGCATCTTTGTTTTTTACTAAAGAGCACACATTTTTTATGTATTCCCCAATGATTTCATTGCTATTTAGCCCCATGCTATACCCTCCCACAAAACTTTATCTACTGCAGTCTTAAAAGTGCCCCATTCTTCTTTTTTTTCTTTTGTGTGAAGTATTCCTTTATCCGTTATTTTGTAGTATTTTCGCTTTCTACCCCCTTCGCTTTCATCCCAGTAGGATTCTACCATGCCTTCAGCTTCTAAAGTATGCAGAATTGGGTACAGTGTACCTTCCTTAAAGGCAAAAATGCCGCTGGATTTGGTTTCGATTTCTTTAATCATCTCATAGCCATACATGGGTTTTTTTTCAAGAAGACTCAGAATCAAAATAACCGTACTGCCTTTAATGAGTTCTTTACTTATTCTCATAACTCTCCTCCTTAAATAGCTTAAATATTCCAAAACCGATTATTGAACCTAATGTATTTAAAATAATGTCATCTATATCAACAGATCTGTAATTTCCGCAAAACATAGACAAATATTGAAGAAGCTCTATTGATATAGAAACTAATAAACATAATAAAACTGTTGCTTTAATACTTTTAAACTTTTTAAAAGTTATGGGTACAATTGCTGCTAAAGGTGCTAAAAGAAACAAATTACCAAATATATTGATTATCCAAAACTTGATCATAAAACTCTTCATATTTGATGGTATTGTTGAAATGTCTTTTACTGTATTAAATACAGGAACTAAATTTGCTGTGGGTTTAATGCTGCCATATCTATGAAATGGCAATAAGGTAACCGCAATTAATCCCATTATATAAATAGAAAAAATAATTAAGAGTACTTCCTTAGAATTTAAAAATTTAGCATTAATTTTTTTAGCTTTTTTGTACCTGATTATTTCCATAATTATTAATATAGGAACCCCTAGTATAAAAACAAATTGCCTATCAAACCCCATACTTCATCCTCCAGACTAATTTGATACATATTATTACTATGCATAGTATATCTAGGCATAATTATAAACAAATATTTCCAAGGAGTCAACAAGGAAGTTTATGAATTATTATATTTTTTAATATATTAAAAATAAGGTGCTTTTATTTAAAAAATATTGACATAATAATCTATATGGCATATTATAATAATTAATAAAATGCATTGATGGGAAGAGTAGTAAAGGGATGTGCTTAAAAGAGAGCTAGAGTAGGTGAAAGCTAGCAGCATGGAAGCTTACGAACATGGCCCCTGAGCAGATTATCTGAATTTAAGTAAGGTAATACGGCAGCAACCGTTATATTGCAAGGTGATAAAAGCTAAGCTTTAGCAAGGTGGAGTCACTTATGGAGGTACTTGTGGCGACATAAGTACAAATTAGAGTGGTAACGCGTATATACGCCTCTATGTGGATTTTTCTACATAGAGGTTTTTTATTTTGCAAAACTAAGCTTTTATGGAAAAGACTTATGCATATTGCCTAGAAAAATGGAAAACATTTTAATAATAAAGAGGAGGAGAAAATATGTGTAACAAGAAACCTTATTATATTACGACCCCTATTTACTACCCATCTGCTAACCTGCATATAGGAAATACTTATACAACAGTAGCAGCAGATGCACTAGCTAGATTTAAAAGACTAACTGGATATGATGTATTCTTTCTAACAGGAAGTGACGAGCACGGCGAAAAAATACAGAGAATAGCTGAAGGAAAAGGCGTAACTCCAAAGGCTTATGTAGATGAAATAGTAGCAGGAATTAAAGAGCTATGGAAGCTAATGGACATAAGCTATGATAAGTTTATAAGAACAACAGATGATTATCATGAAAAGGCAGTACAAAAGATATTTACTCAGCTTTATGAGCAAGGCGATATATATAAGAGCTCCTATGAAGGACACTACTGCATACCTTGTGAATCCTTCTGGACAGAAACTCAATTAGTTAATGGAAACTGCCCAGACTGCGGGAGACCAGTTGAAAGAAAGACAGAAGAAGCTTACTTTTTTAAGATGTCAAAATATGCTGATAGACTTATAGAGTATATAGAAACTCATCCAGAGTTTATTCAGCCTGAATCCAGAAAGAATGAAATGCTTAATAACTTCCTAAGACCAGGTCTTCAGGATCTTTGCGTTTCAAGAACTTCTTTCAATTGGGGAGTTCCAGTAGAATTTGACCCAGGACATGTAGTATATGTTTGGATAGACGCACTTTCAAACTATATAACAGCTCTTGGCTACAACACAGAAAATAATGAGCTTTACAACAAATTTTGGCCAGCAGATGTTCACCTAATAGGTAAGGACATACTAAGATTCCACACTATTTACTGGCCTATTATGCTTATGGCTTTAAATATTCCACTGCCAAAGCAAGTATTTGGTCATGGCTGGCTTTTGGTAGACGGCGGAAAGATGTCCAAATCAAAGGGTAACGTAGTAGACCCAGTAGTTCTTGTTAATAATTTTGGTGTAGATGCTGTAAGATATTATCTGCTTAGAGAAATACCTTTTGGTTCAGATGGACTATTTAATAATGAGATATTTATGAAGAAAATAAATTCAGACCTTGCTAATGACCTTGGAAACTTACTATCTAGAACTGTAGCAATGGTTGAAAAGTACTTTGATGGAGTAATTCCTGCACCAACTGCTAAGGAACCTATAGATGATGAGCTAATTAAACTTGCGTTAGAAACTCCAGTAAAGGTTGAACAGCATATAGATAAGCTTAGAATTCCAGAGGCTCTAGGTGAAATTTGGGCACTAATCGGAAGAGCAAATAAATATATAGATGAAACTACACCATGGATACTTGCTAAGGATCCAGAAAAGAAGGAGAGACTAGGTACTGTACTATACAACCTTGCTGAATCTCTAAGATTTGTATCTGTGCTTGTATCAGCATTCCTGCCAACTACTGCACAGAAAATAAATGAGCAGTTATCAGTAAACTTAACAGCATGGGATACAGTTTCAGCCTTTGATGGTACAGAAGCAGGAACAAGAGTAAAAAGAGGGGAAGTTATATTCCCAAGAATTGATGTAGAAGCTAAACTAAAAGAGTTTGAAGCTGCTGCAGAAGTTAAAGAAGAAGTTAAACCATCAATGCAGCCGCTAAAAGAAGAAATAACTATAGATGACTTTGATAAAGTAGACTTAAGAGTAGTTAAAGTACTATCCTGTGAACCAGTTAAGGGAGCTAAAAAGCTGCTTAAATTAAAGGTGGATTTAGCAGGAGAGGAAAGACAAGTAATTTCAGGTATTGCACAGTACTACAAGCCAGAGGAGCTAGTAGGAAAATATGTAATACTTGTTGCCAACTTAAAGCCTGTTACACTAAGAGGAGAGCTTTCACAAGGAATGATACTAGCAGCTGCCACAGATGATGACAGCAAGCTGTTTACAGTAAGCATACCAGGAGAACTTCCAACAGGAAGCACAGTTAGCTAATTTTGTAAAAACTTAATTTAATAATAATATCGGCACAAATAAAATAGGACTTAGCAGTTTGCAGAGTCCTATTTTTATTTGTGCTAAATTCTTAAAGTATATAAAGATAAAGGGTGATTTATTGAAGATCATTAAAGGGCTTATTAGGAGATTATTGTAATAAATATGTAGTATATTAACAAATTATTATCAAAAAATTAATAAAATACTATAAATTTGGAAAAAGGTGTGGTAAAATGTTAACTGAAGTTCTAAAATATGACATAATATACAATTATGCCATAAAATAATCATAGATAAAGGCAAATTTATCGAAAGATAAAGACGCAAAGCTACGGGCCTAAGGAAAGTTTCTATGGCAGCCGGGTTGCCTAAATACATATTTTAGTTATTTTTCATTTGCAATAATTTTATTATCAAAAATAACTTGTCTTATATCTATGGTTCTATTTGGGGGTGAATTAATGAAAAGAAGAATTCCAATTAGGGCTATTAGTATCTTTTTAATTTTTACTTTTCTATTCAATTCTGCAGATAAGACAATATCATATGCAGCGGATACTATAGCAAATGCACCTGAAAAGGGGACATACTACGGTAAGGACATCAATGGAAAAGTAGAAAAGGCAAAGGAAGTTTCTCAAGAAGAAAAGAAATCTGAAAAGGCTATAAGAAAGCCGCAGGTTTTAAAGCAAGAAAAGCAGGAAAAGTACAGCAAGGATAAGGAAAAAACTGAAAAGAGAACAGAAAACAGTAAGACATATAAGTTAGACAGCAAGCATGATGTAACAGAAATATACCTTGATAAGATTAACTACAAAGATAAAAGTGGTAATTTACAAGAGATTGATAACACTCTTGTAGGAAATGGAAAAAATAATACTGAGTTCTATGAAAACAAGGCAAATGATTTTATAGCTACTTTGCCTGCAGTGATGGATAAGGATAAAGGCTTAGCCATAACTAAGGAGGGGTCTTCTGTAAACCTTTACCCATTTGAGGGGGACTTTAGTAGGAGTGCAGTTAGTGAGAATGCTATACTTTATAATGATGTGTTTGAGGGTATAGATTATCAGTATACAGTACAAAATTCCAATGTAAAGGAAGACATTATACTTAATCATTATGTTGATAAAAATATTTTTAAGTATTATATATCAGCGAAAGGCTTAACATTAAAAGAAGAGTACAATACAATAAGAGCCTATAAGGCTGGGAAAAAAGAACCTGTATTTATAATAAGTGCACCTGTTATGACAGATGCAGCGGGAAAAATGAATTTTAATCTCAAAATTCACCTTGAAAAGAAGCTGCTTGGCAGAGATGTTATATCAGTAACAGCAGATAAGGAATGGCTTCAGGATAAGGAAAGGGCATATCCTGTAAAGGTTGATCCTACTGTAAGTATTTATAATAAGCAATGGACATATATTCAGGAGACAAACAAAGGATATAACTATTTGAATGACGGATACCTTTATGCAGGTCTGGAAAATTCTAATGCATCTCATGTTTATGCACTAGGTCATACTATGACATTTATCAAGTTTAGCTTTGATATAAAGAGTGATGAAAAAATTTCATCAGCAGAGCTTATTTTAAGTAGATACACTACTGGAAGTACAGAACCAAGAGTGTTTGAACTTGACAGTTTAGATGAAGAACTTAATTTTGGTGAGGTAACTTATGAGTCCTGGGGGAAAAGTCCTGCTAAGACTTCATATGCAACTGAAACTACAATATCTGGGAGTTCAACTCCTAAAGAGCCTACCCAAGTTACATGGGATATAAAAGAGCTTGCTCAGAAATGGGCCTTAGGTAAACCCAATTATGGAATAGCAATTAAAACTGCAAATCCAAATGATATTGCAGAAGCTTTTTCTGGTGGACAGGAAAATGGATATTGTAAAATTGCACCTGAAGTTAAGATAATAACAGAAGTGGACAACCCTGTTGATCCAGGAACTTCATTGGATTCTCCTACAGTAAAGCTAAGACCTATGAGTAGGCATTCAAATGATGGACTTTTAAGCTTAGATGGAGTTTTTGCTGATGGAGTAGCAAAACCAGATTCAAAGATAACCTATTCACTGGAATCTGATACAGGAGTAACTTACAGTAATACTGTAGATGCTGGACTTTCTTATAAGTATCCAAATAGTGATTTGCTTACGGATATACCATCAGGTAGTAGTATTTATAAGGGTAAGGAAAGTAATTGGCAGGCAACAGATACCTTTAAAAATTATTCTTATAATACTTTATATAGAATTAAAGCTGTGGCAGAGCTGGATGGAAATACTGGAACACCTGGTTATAGTGATTATTTTCAAATTTATCAGGTACAAGCTAAAGATACTATACCTTATGTGGCTAATTTCTATGGTGTAGATTCTGCTACAATTAAAAAAGACAATAGTGTACAAGATGGTCTGCTTATAGAAGGAAATACGCTTTTTATAAGGAATCCTAAGAAGAATGCAGGTAAACCCTATACACCAGCACCTCTTTCAGATGCAAAGAAACGAGAAATCGATAGCGGCTTAATGGCAAGAAACAAACATTGTGTTTATGGCTTTGAACCTATAAATCTTCTTACTGGTAACTTCTACTACGAGGCTAAGGATGCATCATCCAGCGATTATAATGGTGATTTTTCTATAATGAGAACCTATAATGCAAAGGGAGAGGCCCACGATGGCTACTTTGGAGTAAAGTGGGATTTCAATTATAATAAGTCACTGTCAAGGCTTAAGGATGGAACAATTATCTTTAATAAAGGTGATGGAAATGCTATTTATTATAGACCTAATGGTGATGGAAGTTATAGCGCTCCTGTAGGAGAAAATCTTCAGCTTAGCATAGTAAATGATGATAGTATGAAGAATATTGGCTTTAAGATAACAGATGGTGTAAATACTTATTTATTTAACAAAATGGGACTTTTAGATTCAGTAACAGACGGAAAGGGTAATATAACTAAGCTTTCATATGATGAAGCTTATAAATTAACTAGCATAACAACTCCTTCAGGAAAGGTTTTTGGAATTAGTCTAACTGATGAGGGAAGAATAGGGGCTATAACTCTGCCAGACTCAAATACTCTTCACTATAGTTATGATGATAAGGGAAACTTAGTTTCTTTTGTAGATGCAAAGGGGGCTGAGACTAAGTACTACTATGATGAAAAATCAAGAATGGCTTATTTTACGGATCCTAAGGGAAACAAAGTAACTTCCAATGTTTATGACAGTGAAGATAGAGTAGTTAAGCAGACTGATGCTCAAGACAAGACTATAACCATCAATTACTATGATGGTTATAATGAAGCAGTAGATGCTAATGGAAATAATACAAAATACTATTATGATTCTAAATTTAGAATTACAAAGATTGTTAAAGCTGATGGCAGTGCAGAGAGCAGAACCTATGATGATAATAATAATCTTAAAACTGTAACTGATGCTCTAGGGCATATAACTACCTTTGAATATGATAGTAGAGGAAACAAAACTAAAGAAATACGTTTTGACAAAAAGGCTAGAGAATTTGGTTATGATGATAAAGATAATTTAACCTATGTAACTGACTTTAATGGAAATACAGTGTCTATGATCTATGATAGCAGGAAAAATCTATTAAAGCTTCAAAGACCGGATAAGAGTACCTTTGAGTATACCTATAATGATAAAAACCAGATTATGACCTCAAAGGATCCTCAAGGAAAAACGGCAAGCTATGAGTATAATGGAGCTGATATATCTAAAGTTACGGATGCAAAAGGAAATGTATATAAATATTTTTATAATCCTATGGGCAAGGTAATAAGCATCGAAGATCCGCTAGGTAAGATAACAAGAATGACATACAATCAAAGTGGACAAGAGCTAACTACAACCATGCCAAATGGAGCTGTTATACAATATGGCTATGATGTTAATGGAAATAATACCACAATTACCGATGGAAATAAGAATGTTACAACTCTAGATTACAACAATCTAGACAAGCTTATAAGGATTACAGATGCACTAGGGAATACTACCCAATATTCCTATGATGCCAATGGAAATAAAACAGAAGAGCTTAATGCAAAAGACAGCAAAAAGCAATATGTATATGACAACCTAAACAGACTTATAAAGGTAATTGATGAGGAGCAGGGAGAAACAACCTACGAAAGAGATGCCCTTGGAAATATAATTGCTGTAACAGATCCAAAGGGAAATAAATCAACCTATAGCTATAATTATGCTGTTAATAAAATTGAAAAGGCTGAAGGAATTTTAGGACAAACACTTCTTCATGAATATGATGAAGAGGGTAATCTATTAAAGCTTACAATGCCAGATGGCACTGTTAAAAAATATAAGTATGACAGTCTTTATAACCCAATAGAGTTTACAGATACAAATGGAGTTGTAACAACTACTTCCTATAATTCAATGGGGAATATAACCAAGATTAAAGATAGTGTAGGCAAAGAATATGACTATGAATATGATGAAAATAGTAATTTAATTAAAACAGTTGATCCATTAGGTTATGAAACATATTACACCTACGATGGTAGAAATGCTTTAACTTCAGTTAAAGATGCTGCAGGTAATGTAACTGAATACAAGTATACAGATGCAGGGAATTTAAAGGAAACTATAGATGCTTTAGGAAACAAGAAATCCTTTGAGTATGACCCCAATGGCAACTTAATATCAGAAACTTCACCTAATGGCTACAAAAAGTTATATAACTATGATGCTCTAAACAGAATAAAAAGTATACAGGACCCATTTAAGAATTTAACTCAGTATACCTATGATAAAGTTGGAAGTGTAGAGAAGGTAACAGATGCACTAGGCAATGAAACAAGTTATGAGTATACCTCTAAAGCTCTTCCTTCAAAGGTCAAGGATGCAACAGGTAATATTCTTCAAATGAACTATGACAAAAATGGAAATATGATTCAACTTGTATACCCAAATGGAGATTCTATATCCATGGAATATGATGGAGAAAATAGACTCCTTTCCTCTACCGATGCTGCGGGTGTTAAGAAAAGCTATGAATACAATATCATGGGCAAGCTTACTAAGCAGGAGGATAATGCAGGCAATAAAATTACCAATACCTATGATAGCGCAGGCAGGCTAATTGAACAGAAGGACATACTTGGCAGGACAATTAAATACAGCTATGATTTAACAGGAAACATCGTAAGTAAGGTAGGTCTTGATGGAAATATTACTACCTATGAATATGATAAGAAAGATAGAGTGGTGAAGATTACCGACCCTGAAGGCAAGATAACTACATTAACCTATGACGGTTTGGATAGATTAAAAGAGAAGCTTGATCCAGGCAGCAGAAAGTACTCTTATGAGTATGATGCCATAGGAAACTTAATAAAAACAATTGATCCTTTAAATAATGCTACAGCTTATGGTTATGATAGAGATGGAAATCTTACTCAAGTTACAAATGCCAAGAACAGTAGCAAAAAATATGAATATGATGCTTTAGACAGACTTGTTAGTTTTATAGATGAAAGAGGAAATAAAAGCAGCTTTACCTATGATGCAAGGGGTAGTGTTATCAAGACCCAGGATGCGATGGGAGGCATCACACAGTTTAAATATGACGCTTTAAACAGGCTTCAGATGAAGGTGGATGCATTGGGCTTTGATACAAAATATGAGTACGATAGCCTCAATAATCTAATAGCAGTAACTGATGCAAAGGGTAATAAGACAGACTATGAATACAACAAACACGGACTTACCACTAAAATAACTGATCCACTTAAGGGTGAAACACAGTACCAGTATGATTTAAGTGATATGCTCATAAAGCAAATTAACCCTATGGGAGAAACTTATAGTTATAGCTATGATAAGCTCCATAGAATAAGTTCTATACAAGACCCTGAGGGCTATGTTAAGAATTTTGTGTACAGCAGTTTAGGAAATCTGGAAAAGGAATATGATTCTTCTGGCAACAGCAAAACCTATATGTATGACAAGATGCACAGGCTTTTATCAGAGCAAAACACAGCAGGACATACAACTACTTATGACTATAATGCTTTAGGAAATCTTAATTCTGTCAAGCAGCCAAATGGCAATATAAGCTTTTATGAATACGATGCTCTAGACAGGGTTAATAAGACAGTAGATCCAGAAGGAAAGGCTACTAGCTTTGAATATGATTCCCTGGGGAATATAACAAAGGTTGTTACACCTGGAAGCAAGGAATATAAATTCAGCTATGATGAAGCTAATAATCTTGTTAGTGAGATTAACCCTCTAGGGGAAACTACAAGCTACAGCTATAACAAGAACAATATGGTAGAAGCAGTAACTAACCCTCTAGGAAACAAGACAAATTACAAATATAATGCCTTAAATTTGGTTGCTGAGATCAGCAATCCACTAGGTTTTGCAACAAAATATACTTATGACAAGAACAGAAATTTAGCTTCTGTATCAGATGGCAATAACAACAAAACAAGCTATGACTATGATGAGCTAAACAGACTTATCAAGGTAACCAACCCAATGGGGCAGGATACTAAGTACAGCTATGATAAATCAAGTAATCTAATCTCTGTAATTAATGGTAATGGCAATGAAACTAAATTTACTTATGATAAGGTAGGGAGAATTACTTCTGTAACAAATCCACTTGGTGAAAAAGAAAGCTATACTTATAATTCAATAGGCACAGTATCAAGCTATATGAAGCCCGATGGTAGTAAAGTTAGCTATGATTATGACATACTTAACAGACTTGTAGACAAAGAATATAGAAACAGCGACGGAGAAAAGCTCGGAGATAAAACAGTAAGCTATAAGTATGATGTAAGTGGCAATCGTACACAAATGACTGGAGAAGAAGGGGTAACAGATTATCAATATGATAAAATGGGCAGGCTTTTAAGCGTTAACGCCCCTACTGGCGAAGAGGTAAAATATGAATACGATGAGCTCGGAAGAAAGTCAAAGGTTATATATCCTGATGGAAAATATGTAAAGTATAACTATATTGGTGTGGACATATTAAGCTATGTAGAGAACTGGAAGGGCGAAAAAACCTATTACAGCTATGATGGAGCAGGAAGAAGATCTGAAGCTAAGCTTCCAAATGGTACAAAGGTAACTTACCTATATGATGCTGCAGATAGACTTGTAAAGCTAGTTAACTCAGATAAAGATGGGAAGGCATTATCTACCTACGAATATGGCTATGATGGTGCTGGAAATATAACAAGTGAAAAGCTTACTACTGAAGATGAAAGCTATACAAGAACTTACAGCTATGATGGAGCTAATGAAATTATTGGCTTTATTGAGGAAGAACACGAAGAAGATGGAAAAGTTGAAACAAAGAGTTACAATTACAGTTATGACAAGGCTGGAAATAGAATAGCTGTAGGTACTAAAGAAGGTGACTCGCTAGATACAACAACTTATAAATATAATGAGGCCGATGAATTAATTAGTGAAACAAAGGATGACGATGGAACAATAAAGTATGAGTATGATAAAAACGGAAATAGACTCAGAAAAATTATACCTGGTCATAAGATTGAATACTATGAATATGATCTTGAAAACAGACTTCTTCAAGTAACAAATCCAAAAGGAGAGATACTAACCTTTGGATATGACAGTGATGGAAACAGGTTATTCTCAACATATGGTATATATTTTAAACCTCAAAAGGGAGTAGATGAAGGTACTCCGGGCAGTGGAGGTACTGACAATGACAATGGCAATGGAAGCGGAAGTGGAAGTGGCAATGACTCTGGAGCTACAGGTTCAACTCCAACTGAATCAAAGCCAACACCAGTACCATCAGCACCAACACCTCCTGCAAAAGATAATACAGCCCAAACACCTGTAGATACATCAAAAAAGGATGAAGCATCAGGAGTTAAAGCGGCATCTAAGAGCAATGCTGAAACAGTATCAAAAACTAATACAGCATCAACGGATGAAGCAAAAGATAAGGCAGAGTCTTCTAAAAACACAGTGATTGGAAGCATAATTGCAGCAGCAGATGAAAAAGATAAGGTGCAGGAGAAAACTTACAATAAAGAAACATCAAAAACTGAAGATAAAAAGGCTTCCACGGAAACTAAAGCAAGTAAGAAATCCTTTGTTGGAAAAGCTATAGAGAAGCTAAAAGAAGGCTTAGCTAAATTTGCTTCAACGCTTTCAAAAGGCATAAAAAAAGCAGCCCAAGGTATTGCTAAATTCTTTAAAGAGTTATTTGGCGGAACAAAGGTACAAGCAAAGGAATTATCCTTTATTCAAGCTGAAAAGCTGGATAAATCTAAAGACAAAGATAAGGGTAATGGTAATGGCGGCAATGGTGGTGGCAAGGATAATGGTGACGGTAAAGGTAATAATGGTGGTGGTAACGGCAACGGTAATGGAAATGGCAATGGTGGAGGAAAAGGAAATGGAAAGGGCCATGGCAATGGCAACAATAACGGCAACAATGGCTTACACCTAGGCTGGTACAAGAGAGCAGACCATCCAAAGAATCCAGGAAACCAAGATCCAGTAGACAATGTAAGCAGTTATGAGATAATAAATTATGTAAATGATGTGTCCTTAAATAATGCAGAGGTACTAATGACATCTGATAAGGATGGAAATTATACTCAGGCATACACATATGGACTGGACAGAATATCTGCAGATAATCTTGCATCGGACGAAACAACAAAGAGAGATCCGCTGTACTACATGTATGATGGACGTGGAAGTGTAGCTCAGTTAACTAACAGTTTAGGACAGGTAAAAGATAAGTACAGCTACGATCCATTTGGAAATACAAACCATGGAGGACCACTAGGAAACAGTGAGGCTCATTTCCAAAGCTTCTTTGGCTTTAATGGAGAAGAGTATAATAACATCAGCGGACTTCAATATCTAAGAGCGAGATATTATGAAGCAGACACAGGGAGATTCCTAACTAGGGATAGCTACTTAGGAAGCTTAACTGAACCATTAAGCTTAAATAGATATGCATACACAAACAACAACCCAGTAATGAACATAGACCCAAGTGGACACAGAAGGTTATCTGTGACAGGTGAGGAAGAGTATGACTTAGCTGCAAACCCAAGTAGTTATGGAACGCTAAGGAATGGTTCCAGATATGGAGATGTATCAACACTTCAGCAGCTTCTAAAGAATGCTGGATTTAATCCAGGAACAATAGACGGTATATTCGGAAATAACACCGAGAAAGCAGTACGAGCATATCAGGCAAGCAAAGGCTTAGCAGTAGATGGTATTGTAGGAAATCAAACCTGGGGATCATTATTATCTGGCGGAACATCAAGTTCCTCAAGTTCAAGCAGCAGCTCACTACCAAGTGAAATATTAAGAAAAGGCTCCAGTGGTTCAGCAGTTGAAAAGCTACAGCAAAGACTTATAGCACTACATTATGATTTAGGTTCATCAGGTGCAGATGGTATATTTGGAAACAAGACAGAGCAAGCAGTAATAAACTACCAAAGAGACCATGGGTTACTTGTAGATGGAGTAGTAGGAAAGCAGACCTGGGCTGAGCTTGGAAGTAAGAGTAGATCACAGAGTTCGAGTATGTGCGATGGCTTACCAGAAATAGGTAGTCAAGAGACGGGTGACACTAATTATGGTGGAGCATTGAAAGACTTTGGGCTTGGAGTACTTGCAGCATTTTTGGATAATGGCATAGATAATTTTAATGTCATAAATACAATTCTTTATGGTTTTTTCGGTCAAAATGCAGCAACAAGATCATATTTGCAGACCGCACAAGCAAAAGGAAATTTAGAATCCAGTATAATGGGACTTGTAAATTCAAAAACTGCTTATTATGCAGGTAAAGTAGTAACAGACGCAGTGTTTATGCTTGGTGGAATTGCGAGCGCAATTCGTGGAGTAAGTGATTTCATGAGCGGTGCGGGTATCGGCCTAGGATCAATATTGGGTGCAGGTCCATCAGGTGGTACTTCATTGCTAGCCTTTGGAGTGGGAATAGCAACAGCAGCTGTAGGTGTTGGCGAGATAGGTATAGGGCTATCGTTGATTGCAAGCGGCTGGAGCAATGGACGAGAAGATATGGCTAACCTTAAGAAGGCTATAAGTGAGGGAGATGGTAAACCTAAAACAGGGGTGAACAAAAATGGTGAGATGCTTGGAAAAAACGGTACTAGAGTCGATAGTGATACAAAATGGCAGCATGGAAAAACAGAAAGAGTAGATGTCGAAAATCCTAACCCTGGCAAAAGACCAGGTGATGTTCATTATCATGATGCGAATAATACTAAATATCGATTTGACCCAGTCACAGGAAAGTTATATGATGAAGCGGGTAATTTAGCACCAAACAAGGTACAAAAGATACTAGGAAATGAAGATATTCAAAAGGCGATAAATAAAGCCCTTCAAGTGTTAGGTGAGGAAAAATATTTCTAATAATGATTTTCAGGAGGATATAATGTTGAAGTACAATAAAAATATGATGAATTGCCTAAATAGCATAGAAATATCACATCAAGATTTTTTAGGTAAAATAATTAGGATATGGCCAGAGTTTTATGAGATAAAGGGGTTTGTGTTATTAAAAAAACATAAGGACACTGTTGAGGAACTAGATGAAGATAAAATAATATCAGTTTATTATGATAGAACTGGTTTTGAAGCAAGCTACAATGAATTTCGGATAGAAGATTATTTTGATTGGTGTATAGGAAAACCTATGGAGGGTCTCGCACTGGCTGTTAAGTTATCTGAAATTTGGGAATGTAAGTTGAAAAGAGATTTTCCTAATTACAAGTTTCATATAATTATGGGGTTTGATGGTAATTATACAACTATTAGATTTCATAAGTTTAGAGATGAGGAAGGTAGTTGGATAGCATTAGACGATTTAGATGATTACAAAGAAAAATCTATTGCTGTTAGAATTGTCGAGTAGAATATAGCTACATAACAAAGAATTATTTAATACAGAAGTGTTTAGAGGGTTGCTTGGGCTCGTGCATATAGTAACCTTCGTGATTTTCTGCTTAAGAAGTAAACACAAAGCTTACTGCATAATGATAATTCTATAGCGAGTTAATGTAAGAAATCACCAATGATGCTAGGATGGTAGTAATAGTTAAAACTGTTGCTACCATTTACTTTTATAACAACAGATTCAGCCCCGAAGGGTCGAGAAAAGGTCTTTTAGGAAGCAATTAGGAATTAACATCGAGAAAGCAGTACGAGTATACCAGTCAAGTAAAGGATTAGCTGTAGATGGTATTGTAGGAAGTCAAACCTGGGGTGCACTGTTATGAACATCATCTCTCGCAGATAGGAGTAGAAGGGATAGATGCTCAGGTACTGATTATATTGATAGTCAAGAGACAGGTACAACTGTGACTCCAACAACTATTATGTATAACTTTTTTAAAGGTATAGTAGAAGCTGGTAAAGAAAATATAGATGGGATATGGAATTTTATTAAAAATCCAATAAAATCAGCTATAGAAATGGCACAAGGCATTGCATTTTTAAAAAGGGCTGCTACTGCTGGAACAGAAGAAAATATAGCTTTTATGTCTGGAATTGCAAGGGGAATTGCTAATTTTGCAATTGGAGATGGTAATGAGAAAGCAAGAATAATAGGAAAAATTGCTGGTGAAATATTAATAACAGTCCTTGCTACCAAGGGAATGAGCGCATTAAAAAATATAATACAGGATTCAGCAAAAGCAGGAAAGTTAGCAGAACTGATAGAAATAGGAAAGAATCGGAAGATAGGTTCTGCAGAGGTTGGCTCTATATTTGAGGGGGCGGCTGAAGCTGATGTTTGGGCATTGAAAGCAACAGAGAGAGGAAATGCAATTGAAGAAGCTTTATCAAAGACTGATTATAAAGATTGGTATAATATAGGTCAGGCGGATAATGGATATTTTAAAGCAATAGATTTTCAGAAGGGAAATAATGTAGTTAGCCTGAAATCAATAGACCCTACTTTACCTTCATATAGAGGAAATGGTGCTACTAATAAAGTTTTAGAATATCTTGATAAATTAGATTTGCCTATAACAGTAGATGGAAAGCTGGCAAATAAGGTACTAGATGTGAGAATACCGCAAGGAACAATGAACAATTTTAACATGAGTCAGCTACTTGATGAAGCAAGCCAAAGAGGAATAAAATTAATTATAAAGGAGTTTAAATAATGGAAGATAGCATTAATATAAGAATATATTTAAAAAGCCTCAATCTTACTGCTGAAAATGCAAGCAGATGGATTAATTCTATGTGCTACTTTGAGCCAACAGAGATGATTTCTAAAAAAATGACTAGTGGAAAAGTAAAAAAGTTCAACCATAAAAAGTTTTATGAAGCAATAAAAGAAGAAATAGAGAACAGTGATAGAGCAAGCATGATGATAAAAGACAAAATAAATACCATTTCAATTAATAAAGGCTCGATTAGGAATGATATAGCAACAATTTCATGTAATCTGAGCTATGATATCTATGAAATCAATAAATGCAATATCATGGAGTTAGTTGATGAATATATAAAAGAGTATGAAGGAATAGTCGCTTATGCATGTTCTCTAGAGGATATGTTTTGGCAGAATAATGAGAATATTGTCATGTATGACATTAAGGGTAAATCAAAGGAAGAATTACATACAAAGAAAAGTGATATATTTCCAGATGATGTTATAGTTGATACAGAATTTAATCCAGGACATTCACATATAGTTGATGGAATTTGGTTCGGAGCATGTTGGAGGATGTGGTATGGTAAGGAATATTCCAAGTATATTCCTATGGATATATTTTCAAACTTTAAAAACTGCTACGAAAATAGGCTTTACTCAAATGATTTTATAAGAATTACACTATATGAAAATCTATGGGAATATGATAAGAAAGAAAACAGAGATAGGCAATGGGAGTTTAGAAAAAGTGTTGGAGTAGATGAGTTAGTCAGCATTTTAGAAAATAATGATACTATTAGCTTTGATATAGATGCTGCAATTGAAATCACAGCAGGGGTTTTTGAACATGGAGGCATTAGATTAATAAAGCATTACTACAATGATAAAGGTGAATTAATAGTAAAATCACAAGCAATTGAAGTAAAAACTTATGAATTAGGAGTAGAAGGTCAATTACTATGGTCAGAGACAAAAAAAATAGTCAATAGTAGATAGTAATTTGACTTCAGAAATAACTACAATCTTACTTCAATAAGATTATCACTAAAACGTTATATAAAAATCAATAAAAGGTATATATTAACTTACTTCATAATAATAATTCTGAAGTAAGTTTGCAGTCTACCACATGGAAAACACAGTCTAAAAACAACAAATAGCCATCAAATGATGAAATATGGAAAATTGATCAAAAGTTTTTGGATATTGAAACAAGTTCTGGAAGAGAGATATACTTATCACACAATCCTGAAAATTATATAGGTGATGGTTCTTTTTATTCAAAAGAGATTCAATATCTAATGGATAATGGTTATAAGTTTGATGATGAAGGAGGAATATGGCATGCAATCAGAAGATAGCTTCTACGATGATATAATAGCATTTGTTCAAGAAATGTTTCAAAATGTTTTCAAAGATAAATTAGCTTTTGAGAAGAAGAAAGTAAATGTCGAGCACATGGGATGTTTTCAAATTAGATATAAATTTTTGCCACGTAATTATGAACTGGTATTTGAAAATGATAGAAACATATTTGTAATTGATATTTTTGATGGTGAAGGTGCTAAAAATACGCTATATCGGATAATAAATTTTAAAAATGGATTATCAAAAGAAAATATTAAAGAAGCAATTCTTAAGTTACAGAAGGTCTTAGAACAGGATGATATCTGTTTTTATATTCATAAAAATAATAAATTATACAAGAAAATTGGTGGAGAATATAAAAGAGTAATGGATTTAAATGAGTTGAGGCAATAATATGAATGATGTATATTTAGATTTAAGGGAACAAGCATTTTTAATAACACAACAAGATATAGGGGTTTACCTTGAAAATAATGAACAAGTATTTGCAGCAATTGTAGATATTCCTATTAAAGGGAAAGTCGCAACGATGTTCTGTACATTTGATGGAACTGTTAGCTTATACAATTCTAATAGAAGATGTGATATTGGACTGGGAAATAATGAAGGTATTCGAAAGGCTTCCCTCTCTTTTTTGGTTAGTTCTGGTCAATGTCTAAAATTTATGGATTCGTATGAGAGTAAAGACATTATCGAACAATGCATGCAAGTCTTTTTATTCTATAAGAATGGCATTAAAACACAAAAAATATGTATTGATGGATTAAAAACTAAAGAAGAGAAGTTTTTGAATTTTCTGATTCAAAATATTTTATCTGAAATACGTAAAAATCAATAGAGGATTATTATTTGTATAACTTTTGGAAATAAAATACAGTACCTGTTTAATACTTAAAATCTTAATTAATATGTTGCAAAATACCTAATGTATTTTAAATGGTAGTTTCTAACTTCATTATTTGGTGGTAACTAACTTCATAATTACAAATTGGTGTAATATTAATGAAAAATTTGACGTTTACTTGGTAGTTAGATGAAGATTGTATTCAGAAACTCACTGCATAATTTCAATAATGTAGTGAGCTGTAACAAAAGTAAAAATCAAATATATATCATAGTAATAATTAAGGCTAATGTTGATGAAAGGCATTAGCTCTTTTTTTAATGCCTAAAAATTGAAAGGAGTAAAGAACAATGATAAATGAACTGGTACAAAGCTTCAAGATAAACCTAGAGGAAGATGGAAAGAGTGTAAAAACAGTTGAAAGTTATGTTAGAGATACTTCTGCTTTTGTAACATTCCTTGAACGAAAGGGAGTTGATTTCAATGGAGAAATGAAGAGATTCTACATTACTAGCTATAGGAACTATCTCATTGAACAGCAATACGAACTATCAACAATCAATAAAAAGGTCAACAGTATTAATTCTTTCAAAAGGTACTTAGTGGACAATGGCCGTACAAAAGATATTGTTGTAGATATTGCTAAAGATAGAGTAAAGCTGGCATATGATTCTGAAAGGCAGGTTGAGGTACTAGCAGATAGGCAAGTAGAGGAAGTCCTGTTCTACATTGAGAATGAGATTGAATAGAAGGTAAGTAAAAAGGAATAGGATTATAGTCCTATTGTCAAGACCCACTGGACAACGTAAGTAGTTATGAGATAATAAATTATGTAAATGATGTGTCCTTAAATAATGCAGAGGTACTAATGACATCAGATAAGGATGGAAATTACACTCAGGCATATACTTATGGACTAGACAGAATATCTACTGATTATCTTGCGTCAGATGAAACAACAAAGAGAGATCCGCTGTACTACATGTATGATGGACGTGGAAGTGTAGCTCAGCTTACTAATAGTTTAGGGCAAGTAAAAGATAAGTATAGCTACGATCCATTTGGAAATACAAATCATGGAGGACCACTTGGAAACAGTGAGGCTCATTTCCAAAGCTTCTTTGGCTTCAATGGAGAAGAGTATAATAACATCAGCGGACTTCAATATCTAAGAGCGAGATATTATGAAACGAGGCAGATAAACGAGGTGAATTTAATAAAGCAATCAAAGAAATTACACACAAATATTAGGAAAATTAGGGGGATATTATGTTAATAGCTACAGCTAAAATAATATTTTTAAAGATAAATGAAAATTCTTCTAATGATGATGGTTTAGAGGCAAGAAATACTTTAAGACCTGCATTTGACTTTGGGGAAGACTTATTGTTTTCAGGAACAATAAAAAATGATAGTTCATTGCAGAAATACCTTTATGAAAAAGAGTATGTTGTTAAAGTAGAATTTCCCACAATAGAGGATGAAGCATATGAGGCTATTAAACCATTAATTAAGATAGATATGGATTTAAACATACAAACTGGTTCAAAAATAATTGGTAAAGCAAAGTTATTGGATTATGCTTACGAAAATTAGTATATGGTGGCATTAAAAGAAAATGAAGTTTAGATTACATGAATTCTACTTAATTAAGAATAACTGATTACTTAAGAGCAGCTATCTTAATAAAAGATAATGGTATTGTAAAAGTTAATTCATCAGGGAGTGATAGACCACTTACAGGCATAGCTAATAGCTACTATAAAACTGCTAACGGTGAACATGTATTTGTCTATGATGGAGATGGCAAGTTGATTTATGATTTGAGTACAGAAAGAGTTAAATCATTTAAGATTAATGTTAATCCAAAAGGAGAAGAGTTTTACCAAGCTTATAAGCTAAAGGGTGATGTACCTGATTTCATAAAAATATGTTTGGATGGTGATACTATGAAAGAATATAAATTAAGTAAAGGAATTGTTGCTAGTCAGATTTTTGATGAGTTTGAGGAACAAAGAGGAACAAGCCTTTTTCATCATTCAGCTAATAGTTGCAATATAGATTGTTTTTTATCTGTTGCATATACTTTATGTCCGGATATAGTTGAAGTAAATGGGTATATTTTTATTTCAGACTTATTTGATGCAGAAGGAGATGAAGCATTTGAGGAGATTAGGCGACTAGAGAAACAGTTTAACTGTGATAAAACTAAAATTGAGCAATGGGTAAATAGCAGAAGTCTAGGTGAGTTCTTTATTGGATGTTATAGCAAATCTATGGATAATGATAAAATAATTGATGAGTTTGCTAAAGTATTGGTTTATTTCTGGAGTAGGAGGGCAATGGAATTGTTTCCTAATAGAAATATTATTGTAAAAACAGGCAATGAGATTATGGGTGAATTAGGACTTACTATTACAATGTACGAACAACTGTAAATCTAGGCGTTAAAATTCAAAAATGAGGTTTTAAATTTTAATCTAGATGCAAAACATCAATAAGATTGGTTGCAAAATAACGGTAGTTATAAGATTGCAACTAATAATATTGGGTTACATGATTTTACATTTATATAGTTGGTTGTGAACATGCTACATAATTTCAATTCTGCAGTGAGCAGATGAACTAACCTTAAAACAATGCTAAAATGGTAGTAATAGTAAAAAACTGTTACTACCATTAACTTTAGTGATTGCAGTTTTAGTCCCAAGGGTGTAAGTAATGCTCCTCAAAAAGGCATAGGCGGTAAAGGCTGGAGAGGAGATAAAACCTGGAAAAATAACATTAATACTGTAAAAAGTGGAGGGACAATAGAAGAACTTAACGTACAAGCTCCTACTCAACAAGAAGCAATTGATTTGATAAAAGAATCTGGGGGTAGAGTTGATAGAATAGAAGGACCGCATGAATCGCCAAATCCTCATAACTTTGATCATATTACTATACAACTCCAGATGGTAAGAAAGGTACAATAAGGATACAAGGTAATTAAGGAGTGATATATTGAGTTTAGATAATTTTAAACATAAGTTAACAATTCTTACTAAAGATGAAGCTCAGAATATTAGAAATAAATATATAGAATTATTTGTAGACATACACAAGGAATATTATAAGAAGTATATCGGTGCGTTAAAAAAGTACTCTGATGGATTATGCTATACTGGATACTTGTGGGATTGTATAAAGGATGTAGTAGTCATAGATTTGCAGTATGTTGGAGCTGTATCAAATAAACTAAATACGGTATACGCGCTTTGGGATATTCATACAGCAGAAAGGATATTTATAGAAGACTATTGGAAGTTTGGTAAAGATAGTATACTTAAATTAGATTTTGATGAACTAATGAAAAACTTGGAGTATTTACCGGAAGATATATACATCTTTGATGAAAATTTTAATTGGACTATTGTACTTACACACGAATATATAGATGATAAAAGATGGTGATTAAAATCAGGTGATATTTAATGAGGCTAGGACGGTTATTCACTGTTATCTAAAATGAATTACTATTAAAAAAAGATAGATGTATGCTCGTTTGAAACTGAACTTAAAAAGATGAAGGAAGCTATGGATAGTATGAGAACTGAAACAAATTCAAAGGATGGGAAAGGTATTTATGGAAATGTAAAAAGATATTATCAGGGATTAGAGTTCCTATTGTATGCTAATAAAAACTTCGATAAGCTTTCCGATGAAGAAAAAGGGAAAGTTTATATTGAGGTAACTTTTATATCTGTTAATAGGGAAAGTATAAAGAAGGGTGAAGAGTAATTGTAGTTTTTACCTTTTATGTTTTTCACTATTGGGTATAATTTTGAAGTTTATGAAGGCGGGTATTTTGTGATGACTGTCTTTTTGCTTTGTTGCCAGGGAACTAAGATCCACTGTACTACATGTATGATGGACGTGGAAGTGTAGCTCAGTTAACTAACAGTTTAGGACAGGTAAAAGATAAGTACAGCTACGATCCATTTGGAAATATAAACCATGGAGGACCACTAGGAAACAGTGAGGCTCATTTCCAAAGCTTCTTTGGCTTTAATGGAGAAGAGTATAATAACATCAGCGGACTTCAATATCTAAGAGCGAGATATTATGAAGCAGACACAGGGAGATTCCTAACTAGGGACAGCTACTTAGGAAGCTTAACTGAACCATTAAGCTTAAATAGATATGCATACACAAACAACAACCCAGTAATGAACATAGACCCAAGCGGACACAGAAGGTTATCTGTGACAGGTGAGGAAGAGTATGACTTAGCTGCAAACCCAAGTAGTTATGGAACGCTAAGGAATGGTTCCAGATATGGAGATGTATCAACACTTCAGCAGCTTCTAAAGAATGCTGGATTTAATCCAGGAACAATAGACGGTATATTCGGAAATAACACCGAGAAAGCAGTACGAGCATATCAGGCAAGCAAAGGCTTAGCAGTAGATGGTATTGTAGGAAATCAAACCTGGGGATCACTATTATCTGGTGGTACATCTAGCTCCTCAAGCTCAAGCAGCAGCTCACTGCCAAGCGAAATATTAAGAAAAGGCTCCAGTGACCCGCTAGTTAAAAAGCTACAGCAAGGCCTTATAAATTTAGGCTATGACTTAGGAAGCTATGGAGCAGATGGGGCATTCGGAAACAAGACAGAGCAAGCAGTAATAAGCTTCCAAAGAGACCATGGTTTGCTGGTGGATGGAGTAGTAGGAAGTCAAACCTGGGGTGCACTGCTAGGAGTAGCATCTCCTGCAGATATGGGTAGAAGGGACAGATGTTCAAGTGCTGATTATATAGATAGTGAGGGGACTAGTAAGCAAGGAACTACACTTTCGCCAGAGACAATTAAAGCTTGGGATGATATGAATGAAGCGCTTAATGAGGAAGGAACTATATCTAACAGAATTCTCAATGGTACATTTTTTCATATAGCTTTGAGATATCATGAGTTTTTCAAAAATATGGTACTTATTGGTATGGGAGACAATTCTCATGAAGGAGTTGTATATGTAACCGAAGACCAAGTTAAACTTGCCGAAGCAGGTGCTGATATAAGCACAGGAGAACTAGAAGGTATGTTTATTGGTGCTGGGATTAATGGTGTCATTGGACTAAAGAGGTTAATGGAAGGTGAGATTTACTTCGGAAGCCAGCCTGTAGCAGCCAGTGGTATGAGAGTCATTTCTGAGGGTGGAAGTAAAGCTACATTTAAAAATGGTGATTTATTTGAAACAGCTATTATAGGTAAATCTGGTGTAGAAATAGGTACACTTGCAGATACAATAGTAGAAGGAGATACCTTAATACTAAAGGACATAAGTATATATTCAAATGTTGGCGATATTAAAAATGCAGTAGGGGCAAAAGATTTTGTGCAAATGAAAAATCAAATCGCTCAATTAGCAAAGGAGCAAGGATTTAAGACATTAAAAATTCTGGGTGAGAGAGTAATGAACTCAACATCTGCAAATCCTGGACATGGAATTGATATAACAATAGATTTGACTAAACTGAAGTGAGGTGTGAAATAAAGATGATTAACTTATCTATATTTTCAGACGAGGAGATTGAGGAAATAGATACTTTCAAGGAATTGACGGAAGCAATGAGCGTAGATGGAGAGGAAATAATCTGTTTTGCAATACTTTCAGATATCGTTCATAAGAATATATCGGTAAATGATATATCGAAGGAACAGTTAAAGATAGTTAGTAGCCAGCTAAGCAAGACAAATGAGATATGCTCGGATTTAGTTTGGTTTGATAGCACTATGTTAGAAGAAATCGAACCGAAAGCTCAAAAATTGGTATGTGATATTGTGGAAAATAAGAATAATTAGGTGTATCTTGCTGCAAAACAAGTATTAAATAGCTACATAAATAGCATTTCCCAATAATAATTAAGACATTGATTGGAGTAAGCTGAAATTCTTAAATTCAACAAGTTGAATTTAATTACAAAATTACGGCTAAACTAACTACAGAAATATAAAATAATACTATTAAAGTATATTTTTAAATAAAATAGTTGACAATATGTACTTGGAAAATGCTAATTTTAGCTGGAGAATAATAATTTTGTAGTAAGTAGATGTACAAAGTTAATAGAAATGCTAAGATGGTAGAAATAGTAAAAAGCTATTGCTACCATTTTCTTTTGTAGCTACAATTTTATTTCTAAGGAAGCGGGTAAACCTAATAATATAGATTTATCTAGACTTAACAGAGCAAGCAGTACTAAACTACCAAAGAGACCATGGGTTGTTGGTGGATGGAGTAGTAGGAAAGCAGACCTGGGATGAGCTTGGAAGTAAGAGTAGATCACAGAGTTCGAGTATGTGCGAGGGCTTACCAGAAATAGGTAGTCAAGAGATGGGTACAACTGTGACTCCAACAACTATTATGTATAACTTTTTTAAAGGTATAGTAGAAGCTGGTAAAGAAAATATAGATGGGATATGGAATTTTATTAAAAATCCAATAAAATCAGCTATAGAAATGGCACAAGGCATTGCATTTTTAAAAAGGGCAGCTACTGCTGGAACAGAAGAAAATATAGCTTTTATGTCTGGAATTGCAAGGGAAATTGCTAATTTTGCAATTGGAGATGGTAATGAGAAAGCAAGAATAATAGGAAAAATTGCTGGTGAAATATTAATAACAGTCCTTGCTACCAAGGGAATGAGCGCATTAAAAAATATAATACAGGATTCAGCAAAAGCAGGAAATTTAGCAGAACTGATAGAAATAGGAAAGAATCGGAAGATAGGTTCTGCAGAGGTTGGCTCCATATTTGAGAGGGTGGGTAATGCTGTTGGTAAGAGTACTGAAATTACCAATCTATTAGACAATATGCCTGAATTAACTGGCTCTACTAGAGATAAGTTGTTATCTATTACGCAAAATTCAAAATTAAGAAATATAGTGGATCAACTTTATAGACCAGGTGCAACAGTTGGAGATGGTGGAACTGCCTCTATGCTAGAGGAGGAGTTTTCCCAAGGTTCTTCAAAACATCTACAAAAAGCACAAGAGAGACTAACACAGTTAAACAATCTAGCAAAGTCTGAAAAGTTAAGTCTTAATGACTCGGATATTCTTGATGCTTTAAGAAATGACTTAAATGATGCAATAAATTTGTTTAAATAGAGGAGTTTGTAGATATGAGCAAAAGATCAGAAGAATTTTTTGGAGTAATGCTAGACTTTTTTCCTTCTTTGAATAGTGCGTATAGAAAATCAATAGAAGATAACGGGGAGGTGTTAGAAACAGTCATAATAGAGGACATCTTTATGCCAGAAATAATTAGGTTATTAAGAGAGGATAAAAATATCAAGTTATTAAAGGATATCTTTAATTATTTTGAAGAAATATCTGAATGTGAAGATAAGCACTTGATTAAAATCTTATCTATTACAGTACTTGAAATATTAGGCAATGATAAAACGGTTCTAAGTGTGGCACAAAAGTATATGGGACCTAAAATCATACAACTACAAAGAGAGGCTGATATAGGATTGGGTAGAATCTAATCAATTTAATGATTAAAATTTGCGCGAGCTTGACAACATTGGTTTTATTAGTGTCGATTTAGTGAAGAAAAGTTCAGAAGCTATTTGAGATATGTACAAGTCATGCATCTGGTGGTAAAAGGATGGTTGCCGCTAAAAATGAAACTACAGTTTCGGCCTAAGGGGGTTGCAAGGGGGCGGGTGATGCTAACTTATTAGATGAATTGGCAAGTTAGGTTCTGCAGAGGTTGGCTCCATATTTGAGGGGTCTACACAAGCTGGAAAGTTGACAGGTTCTTTAACAGGCTTAACCCAAGCAGAAAGAACTGTTGTAAATGATTTATTAAGTAGTGGTAAGAATGTTGAAATTATACCACGTTCAGCAGCACAAGGAGTTAAAACACCAGATTTCTTAATAAATGGTGTTAAAACAGAACTGAAGACATTAACTGGAACAAGCTTAAATACTCCTGTAACTAGAATTCAAGAGGCCTTTAAACAAGGTGCAGAAGCTGTTATTATAGATGGAAGAGGTGTGGGAATTACAGCTGAACCAAGCCAATACCATATTAAATAGGGCTACAGGAGTATACAAGGTAAATTTACCAGGGAATGTACAAATATGGACAGTAGATGGAATTATAGGGAGGTAAAAACTATGGCTAAAATGACATGTAGATGTGGAGAATTGTTATCAAACAATGATGCACCAAATGATATTGAATTAAAAGTGTACACTGATAAAGAATGGGATGATATTTTAAATGTAGATTCCATTGACCCAATTATGATTCCATCTCCAAAATATAATGTATGGAGATGTCCAAAATGCGAGAGATTGTACTTTTTTGAAGATGGAAAGGATACTGCTATAAAGATATACAGCATTGAGGAATAAATAATTATGAAAGAATCTGATGTATACAAATTTATTTAAAATCCACATAAATTTCTGGATGCAATATAGTCTCGCTACAATATTAAGATACGATTAACTTCATAAAAATGAGATAATAGAAAATATAGTTGAACCAATAAAACTAAAGATAAAATACACTGCATAATTGTAATAATGCAGTGAGAAAAAGACTAAATGAACTAGCTGAAAAATGAGTAAGCTAGTTCATTAATTTTTATAGTGATAAAATAGCAGTAGATGTTGAAAATGCTAAACTATGCCGATGAAAAATAATAAGACAGACTCTGCCCCAGGGAACGGGTAATCCTAAGGTATCAATGGCTTTTGGTTCTGTGGAATTAGGTACTGGAAACGTTGGAGATTTCTCCAACCTTGAAGGGGCATCAATTAAAGAGATTTTTTCAAGAATACCAGCGGATGCAGTCGATGTAGGATTTAAACCTGAGCCAGGTAGGATAGAGGCAGGATATAAATTTAGATGGACGGATGCTTCAGGGATAAAGTATGAGATTCATGGACATAGTGCTGATGCAAATGCACCAACTGGTAGCAATGGTGCAAATGGATGGACTGTTAGAATTCAAAAGTCTGGAGGTGGTATAGGCGGAAAATGGTGGCTAAGCAAGGATGGTACAACATGGTATAAGGATAATGTAGGCAATGAAAGAAGTCCAGCTTATAATTCTAGCGCCTGGAATGATACACATATTCCAACACAAGACCTAGATGATGATGATTTTAATGGAGGTGGTTCAGGTGGCGGAGGTTCTAAAGGAAAATTTGAACCTAACACCTTTCTTGAAGAAACGCTAAATAAAATAGTTCCGATGAAAGAATGGTGGCAGAGACCAAGGGGAGAAGTAATATCTGTAAGTAATTGGTATGAATATGGTACAAGGGTTTCATTTCTTGAGAAAAATGGCACGATAAGTAACTATATGATGCGGGGAAAGATGTTTAAACCCATGGGAAATGAAAATGGAGTTTATATAATGCCGGTTAATCCATCAGGACTACCATCAATTGTTCCTTATCCTAGTGTATCACCAGCATTAGTATATTAATTAGTGAGGAGGTTTATTATGTGTGAAATTTTTAATAAATTGAATGAGGAGTTGACTGCTAAAAACATAGATGATTTTAGAATTATAGGGTTTTCAGACAATGATACACTAATAATTGCTGGCAGTCTTGATTTCGGATACTATCATGATATCGAGATATATTTTCATGAAACGACTTATATTTCATGTCCAACTAGCTTTAATTACGCAAAATTTAGATTTGCAACAGGTGAGGAGCGGAAAGAGTTATTACCTAAACTTTTTGATGGATTTGAAGATTTAGTTATTTGTATAGTTTTGGATGAGGGGTTTGATAAAAATCCAGTTAAGCACTATATTGTTGCAAAAAATATAGAGTTTAGAGTAGGGACGGTATTTTATTATAAAAGAGATGGTCTTAAAGAAGGGGAACGAATAGCAGAATGGGTAAAATAGAATTATATTAATCAATGAACCTAACTGCATAATATTTGGAAAATTGACTCCAAAATAAGTTACAGATATATACATTACAACCTAATAAGCAAATCAAATATAGTTGTAATACAGCAATTTTAAAAGTGAATGCATAATTTGAATTCTGCAGTAAGTGCAACAAAACAAGTTAAAATTTAAAGGTTAACCTGGGATAAAAACTCCTGTGTTAGCCTTTTTTCTATGCCTAAAATAGTGAAAGGAGAGAAAGTATGATAAAGATATTAGAAGGCTTCAAAGTGAATCTAATGGAGGATGGCAAAAGTCCTAAGATAATTCAAAGTTACGTTGGAGACTACAGGAATTCAATCTTTCAATAGATACCTGGTGGACAATGGCTGTACACAAGATATTGTAGTAGATAATACTATAGATAGAGTTAAGCTGGCATACAGTGCTGAAAGGTAGATTAAGGTGCTAATAGATAGGCATGTAGATAAGATTCAGTTCTACATTTAGGAGGATGAGAAGGAAAGTAAAAAGGATAGGATGATAGTTCTCATGTCATGCTTCACTGGACAACGTAAGCAGTTATGAGATAATAAATTATGTAAATGATGTGTCCTTAAATAATGCAGAGGTACTAATGACATCGGATAAGGATGGAAATTACACTCAGGCATATACTTATGGACTAGATAGAATATCTGCTGATAGTCTTGCATCGGACGAAACAACAAAGAGAGATCCGCTGTACTATATGTATGATGGACGTGGAAGTGTAGCTCAATTAACTAACAGTTTAGGACAGGTAAAAGATAAGTATAGCTACGATCCATTTGGAAATACAAATCATGGAGGACCACTAGGAAACAGTGAGGCTCATTTCCAAAGCTTCTTTGGCTTCAATGGAGAAGAGTATAATAACATCAGTGGACTTCAATATCTAAGAGCGAGATATTATGAAGCAGACACAGGAAGATTCCTAACTAGGGACAGCTACTTAGGAAGTTTAGACGAACCATTAAGCTTAAATAGATATGCATACACAAGCAACAACCCAGTAATGAACATAGACCCAAGCGGACACAGAAGGTTATCTATGACAGGTGATGAGGAGTATGACTTAGCTTCAAGCTCAAGCAGTTATGGAATGCTAAGGAATGGTGCCAGTGGCAGCGATGTAACAAAGTTACAGCAGCTTTTATCAGGTGCGGGCTTTAATCCTGGAACGATAGACGGTATATTCGGAACTAACACCGAGAAAGCAGTACGAGCATATCAGTCAAGGAAAGGCTTAGCAGTAGATGGTATTGTAGGAAATCAAACCTGGGGTTCGCTATTATCCGGTGGAACATCCAGCTCTTCAAGCTCAAGCAGCAGCTCACTGCCAAGTGAAATATTAAGAAAGGGCTCCAGTGGTTCAGCTGTTCAACAGTTGCAACAAAGACTTATAGCACTACATTATGATTTAGGTTCATCAGGTGCAGATGGTATATTCGGAAACAAGACAGAGCAAGCAGTACTAAACTACCAAAGAGACCATGGGTTGCTGGTGGATGGAGTAGTAGGAAAGCAGACCTGGGCTGAGCTTGGAAGTAAGAGTAGATCACAGAGTTCGAGTATGTGCGATGACTTACCAGAAATAGGTAGTCAGGAAACGAGTGACTCTAATTACGGTGGAGCATTAAAAGACTTTGGTCTTGGAGTACTTGCAGCATTTTTAGATAACGGCATAGATAATTTTAATGTTGTAAATACAATTCTTTATGGGTTTTTTGGTCAAAATGCAGCAACAAGATCATATTTACAGACCGCACAAGCAAAAGGAAATTTAGAATCCAGTATAATGGGACTTGTAAATTCAAAAACTGCTTATTATGCAGGTAAAGTAGTAACAGACGCAGTGTTTATGCTTGGTGGAATTGCGAGCGCAATTCGTGGAGTTAGTGATTTCATGAGCGGTGCGGGTATCGGCCTAGGATCAATATTGGGTGCAGGTCCATCAGGTGGTACTTCATTGCTAGCCTTTGGAGTGGGAATAGCAACAGCAGCTGTAGGTGTTGGCGAGATAGGTATAGGGCTATCGTTGATTGCAAGTGGCTGGAGCAATGGACGAGAAGATATGGCTAACCTTAAGAGGGCTATAAGTCAGAGGACGGCTAAAGCTCCAGATTATATAAAGGATAATCGTGTACCAATAGATAAGGAGACCGTATTAAGCAGTAAAGATTATATAAAGACTAATATTAAGGTTAAAGGTGCTCAAGTTTACAAAAAAGGTGATAATTATTATTACCGTGATACTTTCCACACAGGAGAGGCATCACATTTGGAGGTATTTGATAAGAGGGGAAATCATATTGGTGAAGCTAATCCACAAACTGGAGAGCTAATACCAGGAACTGCAGACCCAACAAAAAAGATTAATGTAAAATAATATCTTCAGTAGAAAGGTATTGTGTTGTACACATGCCTTTCTACTAAATATTTATTTTGGAGGTGCGTCAAGTGCTTATAAAGACAAAAGAATTTAAGCAGAACGATATATATTTTATGGAGGTTTTATCGGATAAAATAATCATTAATGATAACTATGATGGTATACTAATACTTGATAACAATCTTGATTTAATAAAAAGATTAAATATTTTTGAAGGCATAACAGTATACTCCTCTTTCATTAATAATAGTGAAGAAATGTTACTATTTTGCCCAGATAACGAGTGTATGGTGTATATTGATATTGCAAACTATGAATATAAAGTAATTTATCTAAATAATGGATTAGAGAGTTTAGTTTTTTCAAATTTATATGAATGGAATGAGAAGGGCTTAGTTTTAACAACATATAAGGGTGAGTTCTATAGGGTTTGTGCATATGAAAAGACAATACAAAAAATTGATTATAAAGAAATTGAAAAGTTATATCCTGATTTATGTAAATTTCATCAGGAGTCAATAAAACACAAGGTTATTAGAGCATTTCCACATGAGTACATTGCAATTATAGATGATGAGAAACGTAATATTAATTTGCTCAACGTTAAGGACCAAACTAAATATGTCCTTAATAATGCCACTATTAATTTTCTTGATATCGAATTTCGAGGGGGAACATTTGCTATAGTAAATGAAAATATGATAGAAATAATTACAACTCAAGATAAAAGCGTACTGCATCCGAATAAAAACTATATATTTCTAAAGGCAAGATTTCTAAGCATACCAAATGATATTTGCCTTGTTACATTGAGTAGCAGTCAATCAAATGTTAATTACTCTAATATTGATATGTTTCAACTAAGTACCTTATAGTATAATAAAAAGCTATCTTCAAAGTGGTGAGCTCTGACTTCAAAATTAGAAAAGTATTGGCTGCAAAAGAATGGAGATTGCTAATAGAAATATAAAAGTAAACTATTATCATATACCCTTGGTTCAATAAGTAACGTCAAGGTTGCTTAGTGAGCTGTAACAAAAGTAAAAATGAAATATATATTATAGTAATAACAAGAGCTAATGCTGATGAAAGGCATTAGCTCTTGTTATAATGCCTAAAAATTGAAAGGAGTAGAGAGCAATGATAAATGAACTTATACAAAGATTCAAGAAACATCTAGAGGAAGACGGAAAGAGTGTAAAAACAATAGAAAGCTATGTCGGAGGTACTTCTGCCTTTGTAATATTCTTTGAAGAAAATGGAGTTGACTTTAACGGAGAAATGAAAAGATTCTACATTCCCAGCTATAGGAACTATCTCATTGAATATCAGTATGAGCTATCAACCATCAATAAGAAGGTCAACGGTATTCATTCCTTTAACAGGTACTTGGTGGACAATGGCTATACAAAAGATACTGTTGTAGATATTGCCAAGGATAGAGTAAAGCTGGCATATGGTTCTGAAAGACAGGTTGAGGTATTAACAGATATGCAAGTAGAGGAGATCCTGTTCTACATTGAGAATGATATTGAATAGAAGGTAAGTAAAAAGAATAGGATTATAGTCCTATTGCCAAGACGCACTAGACAACGTAAGCAGTTATGAGATAATAAATTATGTAAATGATGTGTCCTTAAATAATGCAGAGGTGCTAATGACATCAGATAAGGATGGAAATTACACTGAAGCATACACATATGGACTGGACAGAATATCTGCAGATAATCTTGCATCGGACGAAACAACAAAGAGAGATCCGCTGTACTATATGTATGATGGACGTGGAAGTGTAGCTCAATTAACTAACAGTTTAGGACAGGTAAAAGATAAGTATGGCTACGATACATTTGGAAATACAAATCATGGAGGACCACTAGGAAACAGTGAGGCTCATTTCCAAAGCTTCTCTAAACAATACCTTGGATTTTTTGCAAAAGAATCGGTTGTAAAAGTATTCAAATGGAACAGAATTATATTAACAAGCATTTAAAACATGTGTTGTAAGCAATTGAAATATGTGGTATTATGTAAACGTTATTAGAAAAAACAACATAATATTCATTAATTTAACAAAATCCATAGAAAATAGCAAATTTATTGAAAGATAAAGACGCAAAGCCACGGGTCTAAGGGATAAGTACTATGATAGCCGGGTTGCCTAAATAGGGTTATTTTTTGTTTTTTGCTTTTCTATGGGAAAAGTAAGGGGGATAAAAATGAAAACACAGAAGAAAAAAAGTTTTGCAATTCTATTAGTACTTTTATTTTGTACTATGCTGCTGAAGCCCTTTGACTTGAAAGTCAAGGCTGAAGAACCTAGTGTGCCAAAGTTTATGGACAGATTACCTGAATCTACTGGATTTTTCGCACAATATAAGAATAAAACAATAATTAATAATACAGTATGGGATAGTTATAATTTAAATTATTCAGTATATGAAAATGGTGTAAAACATGTAATAACAAATGATTTTGATAAGTTAAGATGGATGAGGTTTATTGGAACCTATAATGACAGTGCTTATAGCATATGTACCGAATTACCAGGAAAGCCTATATATAGAGCAGATTTAAATACTTATAAATTCGAGTTTGTAAAAAATGTTCCGGAATATACGAAAGGTTCTTTTTATTATAAAGATTGTTCAGTGGATAATAATGGTGCTCTTTGGTTTTTAGGAACAGATTGTAGTACTTCTGTTATAAGGGTAAATGAAGGTGAAAAAAAGTATATAAAATATATTCTTTTTACTGATAATGGTTTTTCATATGAGGTACCAACATTATATCAATTTGATGATCATGCATACTTTGGAAAACCAGAGGTGGGCTATGATGGTAATGTGTGGTTTTATAAATCATTTAATAATGGAGCTGATAATAAGATATATAGAGTAACTAGCGACAAACAGGTAAGTGAGTTTGATGTTGAAGCTGGTTATATTATTAATGATATGAAGATTGGTGCAAATGGGAATATATATATTGATGGGGCTACTTATACTGCAGGCAAATACAATAATTTTGTAAAGCAATATAAAAATGTTAATGGTAAGTTAGAATTAGTAAAAAAGTATGATAATCTTGCTGGGGAAATAGATGTTGATGTAAATGGAAACCTTTGGTTTAATAAAGATACTATAGGGGAAATTTATAAGCTGGAAGGTGATACATTCGTAAAAAAATATATTGTAAATCCATGGATGGGTGGATTAAAAGTATATGATGATAATCATATGGTTGTGGGAGGCGAAGGTGGTTATGGTCTTACAATCATTTCTATAGACGACAAGAACACTACCACTAATCCTGTTGGGGATAAGAATACCACTACTCAGCCTAGTACACCAGAAACAAAAGAAAAATTTGCTGTTAAAATTGATAATAATACTAAATCAGCAACCGTATCATTAGATTCAGCACAAATATCAAAGAACGGGATTAATGAAATAACCCCAACAATAAGTAATGATGTACAAGCAGTTGAAACAAGAGTGGATGCATCAGCTGTTAATGGAGGGACAGGAAGCTTAAAGATGAATGCAAGTAATGTTACCATGGAGCTTCCTTTCTCAGCAGTAGACTATGAGGGAACAACTGAAGGTTCCTATATAAGTGTAAAGCAGAACATTATAGCTAATGATCCTTTACTAAGCGCAATTAAAGATATAGGCAAGGTATTTGATTTTAGCTTAGCAACCTATAAGCAGGATGGAACAAAGATAAAAGATATCCATAACTTTAAAAGTGGTAAGGCTAAGATTTCAATTAAATTGACAAATGAGGATATAAAGAATTTAGATACTACGAAATTAAGTGCCTTCTATTATAATGAAGAAACTAAGATGTGGGAGTCTGTAGGTGGAAGCTTTGATAAAAACGCTATGACATTTACCTTTGAAACCTCACACTTTAGTAAATATACTATAGCTCAAATTAATGGAGCTCTTCCTCAAACAGGAACTGTACTCAATAATTTGGATTTAATAGTTTTAGGGTTTATGTTTATAGTATTTGGAGCATTATTTTTGGGTAAAAAATTTAGTTTTAAACATATGTCAAAATAGTATAAAGACTAAAAGTATACAATAAATAAAATTATAAAAAACTGTCATTCTGGAAATTTATTCTCGGTGACAGTTTTTCTTATAGTAAAAAATTAAGGCAAAAGATAGCTTTCTTTTTTAAGGTGCCATTGTATGCAAAAGGCTTATATGGTAATATATATATGTTGGTACAAAAAACAACATAATATTCATTAATTTTACAAAAAATCCATAGAAAATAGCAAATTTATCGAAAGATAAAGACGCAAAGCCACGGGTCTAAGGGATAAGTTCTATGATAGCCGGGTTGCCTAAATAGGGTTATTTTTTGTTTTTTGCTTTTCTATGGGAAAAGTAAGGGGGATAACAATGAAAACACAGAAGAAAAAAAGTCTTGCAATTCTATTAGTGCTTTTATTTTGTACTATGCTGCTGAAGCCCTTTGACTTGAAAGTCAAGGCTGAGGAAAGTAATGCTCCACAATATTTAGATTATACAAAAGGCTATGTTGGCTTTGTATATCAGTGGAAAAATAAATCTTTCTTAGTTGTTCAAGATAACACAAGAAAAAATACTAGTATGAGTCAATACCCAAACAATTTAAAATTTATCGTGGTAGAAAATGGAAAAGAAAAAGTAATAACTACAGACAATAAATTCATGCCTACAGAGGGAAATGCATATCAAGTTTATAAGGACGAAATGTATTTTAGAGTTTATTCTGATAATAAAAATTATATATATAAATACAATTTGGATACGTTACAACTAAGTTTAGTTCAAGAAATAAATCCTCAATCAAAGAAATTTGTTCTTCCACAATATGAGTTTGAATATACACATGTGTTAATGAACAGTAATGGTAAAATAACATTTATGTCAAACTACAGAGATTTATATTCATTAAATAACCCAGATAGAAATAATGCTTTCCCTAACTATAGCATGGTTTTATCAGATGGAGATAAGGAAACTAGCATTGAATTTAATTATAGTGCAGAAAGACCAGAATTCTTTAAAAGGTATGATATATACAATTATGTTTCTGATAAAGATGATAATACTTGGTTTTCTGTAAAAAAGATATACGAGGTATCTATTCCAAAGGGAGCAACTATAGATGTAATTAGGGAAAGAGAAAATATACTCAAATCTTCCTTAGCTAGTGAAACAGTACATCCAGAGGTATTTATTTATAAAATGGATAGTAAGCAAAATGTAATTAAGATAGATGCAAAAGAGCTAACTTATTACGATGGATATATAAGAGATTTAAAGGTTGATTTGCAGGGCAATCTTTGGATTAGCGGAAACTATTGCAATAATAAAACTAATGTTGATCAGGCTTTTATAGCTAAAGCAAGCGTAGCACAAGATAATACTCTTAAAGTATTGCAAAAGTTTACTTTAGATACTCAATATCCTGTACCTATAGAATTAGATGTGAATGGCGGACTATGGGCGCTTGACAATGGAAAGATAAAAAAATATGAAAATGGAAATTTAGTAACGAAATATGAGGTTTATAATGCTTTTCATAATGACAGATTCCATATATATGATGATAATAATTTAGTAGTTTATGGTGATGCTGGATATAAGATTATTGCATCCAATGTTTCAGAGACAAATAACAATACTACTACAAATCCATCTACTACAAATAATTCGGTAGTGGCAAATTTAGATACAAATAAATTAAATAAGAACGGAGTAAATGAGATAAGTCCAGTTCTAAACAGTGAGTCACAAGCAGTTGAAGCAAGAGTGGATGCATCAGCTGTTAATGGAGGAACAGGAAGTTTAAAAATGAATGCAAGTAATGTTACCATTGAACTTCCTTTTTCAGCAGTAGACTATGAGGGAGCAACTGAAGGTTCCTATATAAGTGTAAAGCAGAACATTATAGCTAATGACCCTTTACTAAGAGCAATTAAAGATATAGGCAAGGTATTTGATTTTAGCTTAGCAACCTATAAGCAGGATGGAACAAAGATAAAAGATATCCATAACTTTAAAAGTGGTAAAGCTAAGATTTCTGTAAAACTAACAAATGATGATATAAAGAATTTAGATACTACAAAATTAAGTGCCTTCTATTATAATGAAGAAACTAAGATGTGGGAGTCTGTAGGTGGAAGCTTTGATAAAAACGCTATGACATTTACCTTTGAAACCTCACACTTTAGTAAATATACTATAGCTCAAATTAATGGAGCTCTTCCTCAAACAGGAACTGTACTCAATAATTTGGATTTAATAGTTTTAGGGTTTATGTTTATAGTATTTGGAGCATTATTTTTGGGTAAAAAATTTAGTTTTAAACATATGCCAAAATAGTATAAAGACTAAAAGTATACAATAAATAAAATTATAAAAAGCTGTCACTCTAGAAATTTATTTTCGGTGACAGTTTTTTTTATAGTAAAAAATATTAACGCAAAAGATAACTTGTATTAAAAGCACACAAAGTTTTTCCTGGTTTTTAGAAGGAAATATCTTTTAAGTGAAGAATAGATAAATATTGTGCAGAATTTTAGAAAACGTAGGAGGTAAATGTCCTAAATGGACATTTACGGGTAACTTGCCGGTGGGAACCGGCACGAATAAGTTACCCAGTGTTTCGAGTGAAAGGAGAAATATAATGAGTGATTCAAGTTCTTTAAAAAGTAAAATAATGATTTTTATAGTTATAATTTTGACTCTGGCATCAGGAGCTGGAACAGGTGCATTTTTAGCTTCAAAATCTAGTTCTTCAAAAGAACCGGTTGCAGCAGCAAAAACTAACAGTACAGCAACAGATGATAAGGCCACTGCTGAAGATGCTAAGACTACAGAAGAACCAAAGCAGACAGATGAAGATGCTAAAGCTGAAGAACAGAAAAAAGCAGATGATGCAAAAGCTGCTGAAGATGCAAAAGCAGCAGAACAGGCAAAGCAAGCTGAAACGGCTAAAACTCAAGAAGCTGAAAATAAAACCACAAGCACTACTCAAACAGCAGTATATCCAAAGGCAATAGCTTTTGCTACAGGAGTTAGAATTGTAGAAAGTAAACAGCAGGAGGATGCTAAGACTGGCGTTAATATAACTTCTAGTAGTTTAGCCTATGATACTAAAGCTAGCAGCATTACTTTTAAAGTATCAACTATAGGTACTACTTTATCAGTGCCTTATAAGGCAACTATTCATTTGAAGAGCGGAGATGTTACTTACAAAGGAACGGCTTCTAGTCAGTTACAATCTATAGCTGTAGCAGCAACTAAGGTGCCAGTTGGAAGCAAAATTGTAGTAGATTATGAAGCAACTTATAAAGGAAAAGTATATAAGTTCTCAAATTCCTTTGTTAGGGCAAAATAAAACTTAATAAATTTTATAAAATTAAGCATTCTAATTTTAGAATGCTTTTATTTTTTACCAATATAGTCTTGACTAAATCAGAGTGAAATAGTAGGATATAAGTATAGGAAATCAGAGTGAAATACTCTGAAATAATTTGATTTAAATCACAGAAACATGTGGTATTTTTTTATATACTTAAATCATAGTAAAACAGTCGGGTATGTTTTTGCAAAAGCAACACCAGATTTGTATAGTATGAAGATTTAAAAAGGAGATGTCTTAAATGGCTGATAGGCTTTTAAAAATTGAAAATTTGATAACCGAAATTGAAGGAAAGAAAATATTAAAGGGTTTAAATTTGGAAATAGGAAAAGGAGAAGTTCATGCTATTATGGGTCCCAATGGAGCAGGTAAATCTACACTTGCAAATACATTAATGGGGCACCCAAAGTACCAGATAGTTGATGGTAGGATAGTTCTCGAAGGTGATATTATAAACGAACTTAAGGCAGATGAACGAGCAAAAAAAGGAATGTTTTTATCCTTCCAGTATCCTGAAGAAATACCTGGAGTTACAGTAGAAAACTTTTTAAGAACTGCAAAAGGTGCTGTAACTGGTCAGCCTGTGAGAATAATGGCTTTTAAAAAACTGCTAAAGGAAAAAATGGAGCTCCTGGAGATGAAAGAAGAATACGCTTCAAGATATCTAAATCAAGGCTTCTCCGGTGGGGAAAAGAAGAAAAATGAAATTCTTCAAATGGCTATTTTGGAACCAAAGCTTGCTATTCTTGATGAAACAGATTCAGGTCTTGATGTAGATGCTATAAGAATTGTAGCTGAAGGTGTAAATGCTCTAAGAAATAGTGAAAACTCAATACTTATAATTACCCATCACAATAAAATATTAGATTATCTACAGCCTGATTATGTACACATACTTGTGGATGGAAAGATAGTTAGGACTGGTGATTTTTCACTAGCAAAAGAAATAGAAGCAAATGGCTATGAAGCTTTCAAAAATGAGGAGGCTTAATCATGGAAGAAAAAATTAGAAAGAAGACCTATATAGAAGACGTAGACAGGGGAATTTATGATGTTAAAAATGAATTTAGTTATAGCTACAAAACTGAAGAGGGTTTAACTCCTGATGTGGTGCGTAAGATATCCATGGAGAAGAATGAACCTCAGTGGATGACGGACTTTAGATTAAAATCACTTGAAATATATAATAATATTCAGCTTCCAAATTGGGGGCCAGACATAAGCGATTTGCATATTGAAAATATTATTGCCTATGTTAAACCTAATACAGATATGAAGGGTAAATGGGAAGAGGTACCTGAGGATATTAAGAAAACCTTTGACCTACTTGGCATACCAAAGGCTGAGCAGACCTCACTTGCTGGCGTAGGTGCTCAGTATGATTCTGAGGTAGTTTACCACAGCATTAAAGAGGATTTAGTTAAAAAGGGCGTAGTTTATACAGATATGGAGACAGCAGTAAGGGAGTATGAGGATATAGTAAAGCAGTACTTCATGACCTGTGTGCCCCCAAGTGATCATAAATTTGCAGCTCTTCATGGAGCAGTTTGGTCTGGTGGCTCCTTTGTATATGTTCCAGAAGGCGTAGACGTGGATATTCCTCTGCAGTCCTATTTTAGATTGAATGCCCCTGGAGCAGGCCAATTCGAGCACACTCTTATAATAGTAGAAAAAGGCGCCAAGCTTCATTTCATAGAAGGCTGTTCAGCACCAAAGTATTCTGTTAATAATCTGCATGCTGGATGTGTTGAATTGTTTGTTAAGGAAGGTGCAAGGCTTAGATACAGCACTATTGAAAATTGGTCTAGAAATATGTATAACCTTAATACTAAAAGAGCAATAGTTGAAAAGGATGGAATTATTGAGTGGGTATCAGGCTCCTTCGGCTCTAAGGTTTCAATGCTGTATCCAATGAGTATACTTAAGGGCGAAAGAGCAAGAGCAGAGTTTACAGGCGTTACCTTTGCAGGAAGAGGACAGCATTTAGATACTGGAGCAAAGATTGTTCATGCAGCTCCCTATACTACTTCAACTATTAATTCAAAGTCCATCTCAAAGGACGGTGGGGTAGCATTATATAGAGGTGCTGTAAGAGTAAGTCATAATGCTCACCATGTTAAATCTACTGTTTCCTGCGAATCTCTCATGCTGGATAATAAATCAAAATCAGATACTATTCCAGTTATTGATTTGATGAATGATGAAGTAGATATTGGGCACGAAGCTAAAATTGGAAGAATTAGTGATGATGCTATATTTTATTTAATGAGCAGAGGAATAAGTGAAGCAGAAGCTAAGGCAATGATAGTTAGAGGCTTTGTAGAGCCAATTGCTAAGGAGCTGCCATTAGAATATGCAGTAGAAATGAACAATCTTATCAAGCTTGAGCTTGAAGGTTCTATTGGATAGGAGGGGTATAATGAATTCTAATATATTAACAAAATTGAATGAAAAAGAAACTAATACCTTAAATACTCTTCCAGTAACAACCTGGAGATGGCTTAATGTAAATGATTTAAAAATAAAGGGATTTAAGCTTGAAAGAGTATTAGATTATAATAAAGAATTTCTAGTAGGTGACAATTTTAAGGATATAATTGTAAAAAAGATGAACAGTAAAATAGATGTTAAAGAAAATCTAAAATATTATGCTAACAAGGAAGAGAGTTATGGAGTATCTAAAGAATTCGTAGCATTGGGAGAGAAGCTATATAATTCTGGTGTATTTATTCATGCTTCAAAAAATGTACAATGCAGCGAACCTATTGTGCTTCAATATATTTTAGATGAAGAAAATCCTATGGCTATTGACAATAATATAATAATAGCTGAAGAAAACAGTGAGATAACTGTGGTTATAGATTATGCTTCTGCAGATGATGTAGCTGGCTTTCACAACGGTGTCACTAAGATTTATGCAAAGGATGGGGCAGTAGTAAATATTATTAAGGTGCAGAGGCTTAACGATAAGTCCTACCATTTTGATTCACATTTAGCCTTTAGTGGATATGGTGCAAAAATAAATTGGATTCAAGTAGAGCTGGGTTCAAAAAATAGTGTAACAAATTATATAAATAATTTAGATGAGGAAAATAGCCAGGGAAATATAAGCTCAGTATATCTAGCAGATGGTGATAGAAATATAGATTTAAACTATCTTATAAACCACAAAGGAAGAAGGAGCACAAGTAATATTGAAGTGAGAGGTGCCTTAAAGGATAGAGCAAAGAAGGTATTTAAAGGAACTCTTGATTTTAAACTTGGTGCAAGTAAATCAAAGGGAAGCGAAGAGGAGTATGTTATACTTCTTGATAAAACAGTGAAATCTGATGCAGTTCCACTTCTTTTATGCTCTGAGGACGATGTAGATGGACAGCATGCTGCCAGTGCAGGGCAGATTGATGCAGATAAATTATTCTACCTAATGAGCCGAGGACTAGATGAGAAACAGGCTAAAAAGCTTATAGTAGAAGCTTCCTTTAACCCTATTATAGATAAAATACCAATAGAGGGGTTGAGAACTTTAATAACTGAAGAAATACAAAGGAGGCTTGTAAATGCGTGATTTTAATGTGGCAGAACTTCGCAAGGACTTTCCGATTCTTTCACAAAAGGTACAGAATAAGGCTCTAGTATATTTAGATAATGCAGCAACTACCCATAAGCCAAATGAAGTATTAGATGCTATGAGGAATTATCATCATATGAACAATGGCAATCCGCATAGAGGGGTTCACTATTTATCAGTAATGGCTACTGCGGCTTATGAGGGTGCACGTGAAAAGGTAAAAGGTTTTATAAACGCTAGATCATCTAGTGAGATAATTTTCACTAAAAATGCAACAGAATCTTTAAATTTAATAGCTTACTCCTATGGAATGAACTTCATAGAAAAAGGTGATGAAATAGTTTTATGCATTTCAGAACACCATAGCGATATAGTGCCTTGGCAGCAGGTAGCAAAAGCTAAAGGTGCAGTGTTAAAGTTTATGTACTTAGATTCTGACTATAGACTGACTATGGAGGAAGTAAAACAAAAGGTAACTAATAGAACAAAGCTTGTTGGCATAGCTCAAATGTCCAATGTACTTGGTACTATTTATCCCGTTAAGGAAATTGCAGCTTATGCTCATTCAAAAGGAGCAGTAGTACTGGTAGATGGCGCGCAGAGCGTACCTCATATTAAAGTTGATGTAAGAGATATGGATGCAGACTTTTTCGCATTTTCAGGGCATAAGATGCTGGGACCTATGGGTATAGGAGTACTATATGGAAAACAGGAGCTGCTAGAAAAAATGCCACCTTTCTTAACTGGCGGTGACATGATTGAATTTGTTGAAGAGCAAAATACAACCTTCGCTGAGCTTCCATTTAAATTTGAAGCAGGAACTCAAAATGTTGAAGGAGCAGTAGGACTTTCTGCTGCTATTGATTACTTAGAGGACATAGGACTTAACAATATTCATGCTTATGAAATGGAGTTAACAGCCTATGCTATAAAAAGAATGAGTGAAAATCCTCATATAACTATATACGGACCCAAGGACTTAGAAAATCGTGGTGGTGTAATATCCTTTAGCATAGAGGGCTGTCATCCTCATGATGTTTCAAGTATTTTAGACAGCTACGGTGTTGCCATAAGAGCAGGTCATCACTGTGCGCAGCCCCTTATGAAATTCCTTGGTGCACCAGCAACCTCAAGAGCTAGTTTTTACTTTTACAATACAAAAGAGGAAGTTGATGTATTCATCGAAAGTTTAAATACTGTAAGGAGGTGGCTAGGCTATGGAGCTTAATTCGATATATACTGAATTAATTATGGAGCACAGTCAAAGCAGCCATAATAGAAGGCATTTAGATCATGCAGACTGTATGGAAAGAGGTCATAATCCAAGTTGTGGAGATGATATAGTTTTAGAACTAAAGTTAAATGGAGATATTATTGAAGAAGCTTCCTTTACAGGCTCAGGCTGCGCTATTTCTCAAGCTTCTACCTCTATGATGATTGATCTTATTACAGGAAAGTCTAAAAGTGAGGCTTTGGAACTTATAAATACCTTTATAGGTATGATTAAAAGGGAGATAACAGATGAAGAGGAACTGGAAAAGCTTGAGGATGCTATAGTTCTTAAAAATATATCAAATATGCCTGCTAGGGTAAAATGTGCAGTATTAGCTTGGCATACCCTTAATGAGGTTATAAGCAAGAAATAGGCATAAAAAAATATTGAAAATGGCATTATAAGGCAGTTCAAAATACTTAGAACTGTCTATTTTTTTTACCGCTATTTACTAGGGAATATACACCTGAAAACTACTAAAAAAATACGTATATTCATATTGGATACAGCTTATAGAATTAAGTTTAAATAGGGAGAATGAATATGGAAATAATTGAGCTTAGAAAGAGAATAGGTTTTATAAATAGTTTTATTGAAAAACTAGACCGTGAAACACTGCCAAGCAGTGATAAAAAAGTTATGTTAAGACTTTATGCAAGTACGCTTAAAATTAATCTTACAGATAACTTGATAAATAACATTATAAAGGTTTCTCATTAAATGAAGATATTAAAAAAGAAGGATTTTTATAGCAGATATAGAATTAATAGTATAATAGATATTTTAAGGTGGTGACATTTTTGGCCGCACTCTTAAAAAAAAGTGAAATCATAAAATACATATTTATTATTAATATTCTATCTGTACTAATTATAATTAGCAATTATAATTATCTGCTCTTTCATCTTCTTGTAGAAGGTCTTACTGTTCTCGTTAGTTATATCATGATTATTGTTCTAATTAATACAAGAAAATTTAATAATAACAGTACATATACCTTTATTGGAATTGCCTATGCATTTATTAGCAGCTTGGACCTGATGCATGCTATAACCTATAAGGGGATGAACATAATTCCCAATATTACTACTAATACACCTACTCAGTTATGGATAATTGCAAGGATGGTCCAAAGTATAACCTTTTTATTAATATTTAAAAATGTAGATAAGACATTTAAAAATGCAAAGGCAGCTATTATCTTTTTCTTAGTTTTTATTTATTCAATGCTAGTAATTAAAGATGGGAGGTTGTTCCCTAGCTGTTACATGGATGGCAGCGGATTAACACCCTTTAAAATATATAGTGAATATAGCATTTGTTTGATTTTAACTATATCTGCTTTTTACTTAATTAAAAATAGAAGCAAAAATATTTTAATCAATGACGAATATAAATATTTGCTGTTTGCTGTAATATTAACAATTGTATCAGAATTATGTTTCACCATTTATATAGGAGTTTATGAGGCCTCAAATATTATGGGGCATATATTTAAGCTTCTTTCCTTTTATTTTATTTATGAGTCTATAATAAAAAAGACACTTCAAGAGCCTTATGAAATAATATTTAATAATCTTAATACAACTTTAAATCAACTCCAAAAATCAAATTACAAGCTTCATTATAAAAACCTAGAATTGATGGAAATAAAAAAGTGGCTTGAAAGAAGTCTTAGAATATATAGGGACTTTTTTGAGATTCTTCCTTTCCCAGTTATTGTTATAGAAAACGGAAAGATTTTTTATGCAAATAACAAATCTAAGGAGCTTTTGAAGCTAAAAGATAAGAAAGAGTTAATAGGTAAAACTTTTATTGAATTAGTGGCCGACGAGTATAAGGAAATGGCTAAGGAAAGGATAAGTGAGTTAGCCCGCGAAAAAGTTGTACCGCCTACAGAAGAAACTCTAATTTGTAAAGATGGAAGTAGGGTGGATGTAGAAGTAACCTCAACTTCAATATTTATTGAAGATAAAGAATATTATATGACAATTTTAAGGGATATTACTGATGCTAAAAAGTTAAAGGTAGTAGAAGATAAGCTTGAGGAAAAGCTGCAATATGAGAAAGTTCGAAATGAATTCTTTACTAATTTATCTCACGAATTAAAGACCCCTATCAATGTAATTTATAGTGCTCTTCAGCTCCAAGATATTTATTTTGATAAAGAAGATTTCAATAATGTTAGAAAAAATAACAAAATAGTAAAGCAAAATTGCATGAGACTCTTAAAGTTAATAAATAACCTTATTGATATTACAAAAATTGATGATGGTTTTTTTAAGCCAGTATTTAAGTATAATAATATAGTAGAGGTAATCGAAAATATTGTTATGTCAGTAGCTCCTTATGTAGAAAGTAGAAAAATGAACATTATATTTGATACTGAAATTGAAGAACAATATATTGAATTTGATTCGGATTTGATGGAGAGAATTATGCTCAATTTAATATCAAATTCAATGAAATATGGAAAAATTGACGGTACTATACTTGTATACATAGATGTTGAAGGGGATTATGTTTGCATAAAAATTAAGGATGATGGAATTGGAATTAAAAAGGATAAGCAGGAAAGCGTTTTTGAAAGATTTATAAGAGGAGATAGGAGTCTTGCAAGAAGTTCTGAAGGCAGTGGAATAGGTCTTTCCTTAGTAAAATCCTTTGTTGAAATTCAAAATGGCAGTGTATATCTATCTAGCGAGGAAAACAAAGGGACGGAAATAATAATAAAATTGCCAAAAGCAGATATAAGTGAAGAGATTGCAGCAACTTTAGAAAGCGATATTGAAGCTAGTAATATCATTAAAAAAGTGGACTTGGAATTTTCGGATATTTATGATCTATAATAAAAAAATCATCTATGTACGGTATTAACTGTACATAGATGATTTTTTTTATTTAACCCCTTTTTAACCTTATCTTATCATTCATATAAAGAAATTAATCTAAGCTTTAGATGTAGCGTTAATTTAGAAGATAAAGCAGTAATCGAACTATAGGGGGATACAATGAGAAAACTAAAATTTAAATTGAAAAGACCCGGAAACATTAAATTCAATTTTAAGCTTAAGGAAAAGCTTCTAGTAGTATATGTACTTTTAGTTTGTATTTTTAGCATGCTTGTTTTTATAGTTTCAAACACTGAGACAAGAAAGCTAGTAATGAATACTGAAAATGAGCAATTAAATGTTGCAGCAAAAACCGGCATATCTTTTTTAAATCAATCCTTTTCAGGGGAGTTTACTATTGTGAACAATAAGCTGTATAGAGGAGATATACCACTGGAAACTGATACCGTTATTGTGGATAAGATATCCAAAGAAACCGGAGCAGAAGCAGCCATTTTTAATGGCAGCAAAGTTATTTCAAGCAGTATAAAAGATAAAAATAAAAAAATGATAAACAGTATTGATGTAAATAATGAAATAAAGAATACAGTACTTGTAAAAGGTAAGGAATATTTAGGAGAGATAAATATTGAAGGTAAAAGTTATAAGTGTAAATTCATACCTTTAACTGATAGTAATGGGAAAAATATTGGGATGTGGTTCACTGGGGTGGATCAGAGCAGCTCTAAAAAGGCTATTTTTAACGTAAACTTAACTATAGGAATAACAACAATAGTGTTTGTTATATTAGGAGCAGTTATTATAAAAATATTCCTTAATAATTTAATAAAGAATGTTCAAAAGGTGTCAGATTCTCTAAGAGAACTGGGAGAAGGAAATCTAAATATAGTTTGCGAAGTGCACACTAAGGATGAAATAAAAGACATTGCAGATAGTTTAAATTTAACGGCTGCAAAGATTAAGGAATTGATTACAGGTATAAATAGTATGATGAATATATTAGAACATACTACTTTGTCTATTTCATCTACCTCAAGTGAGATGGGATTTTCAAGCAGCGAAATTGCTAGTGCAGTAAATAATGTTTCAGATGGGGCTGTGGCACAAACAAGAGAAATACAGGATTGTAAAAGTGTAATACATATTTTGGCAAGCAAGACTAGTGAAATGGGAGAGGTTTCTAATGAAGCTATGTTAGCTACAAAAGTAATGCAGACAAGCACTGAAAAAGGTATAGGATCAATTGATAAACTTAAAGAAAAATTACAAGAAAACACTAAATGTACTATGTTAATTGCAAATGGTATAGAAGAGCTTTATAAAAATTCTAAAAATATAGGGGATATAGTTAATACTATTCAAAGTATAGCTAATAAAACCAATTTATTGGCACTAAATGCATCTATTGAAGCAGCAAGAGCAGGAGAAGCTGGTAGAGGATTTACTGTAGTAGCTGATGAGATTCGTAAGCTTGCAGAGCAATCTAAATCTGCCACTGAAGAAATATACAGTATAATTATGAAAGTAATTGATACTATATTAAAAACACAAGCTAAGATGGATGAAGGTAAAAAAACTGTCAGCTTGGCAAATGAGTCTATGAGCGAAACGGAAGAAGCTTTTAAAGAAATTAAGGTTTCTTCAGATAAATTGGTTAGAGAAGTAGTAGTTTTGAAAGATAATTTAGAAGAAGTAAGTACTGTAGAAGGCAAAGTAGTAAGCTACATAGATCATATTTCGGTAATAACTGAAGAGTCAGCTTCGATAACCGCAAAAGTTAATACTTCCATAGGACAGCAAAGTGGCGCTATACAGGAAATAGCAGCAGCAATTCAGGAACAAAATTCAATGGTAAAGGAATTATCAAATTCAATATCGGTATTTAATATATAATTAGTAAAGTGCTGTAGTAAATGTTAAAAATATTACTTACTACAGCACTTTTATTTTACAAGTTAAAATTAGGAAACTAAGCTGTTTTTCTGCTGAAGGACTAGGGGGAACCACATCCTCCAGCAGCTGGTGTAAACACCATAGGAAGTGTTATGAGGGTTCTATTGTAGTGTTTGCTATTATAATGTTTTTTATGAATAGTTTTTACAAATATTTTCGTTTGTTCAGTAAAGTTGCAAGGAATATTGTGCAAATGGAATATATTGTAGTTTGAATTATTTTAATGGTAAAACTATAATCGTATATAACGGGTATATGAAGCTAATAAGTTTTATGGGTTCGTTAAAAGTAGATAGGGCCATTAAATTTAATTATTTTGACCTTATAAAAAATTTAGGAGGTAAGTATGATTAATTTTTTTACACAGCACACTGACCGCCAAAAGTTTTTCAAGGAAATCAAGGAAGACGAAATATTTATGTATTCTTACAGTGATTATGATTATGATGCTCTAATTAAAATTACTGAAGAGTATGAAGTAGAGGTGGAACCTCTACAAAAGGGAACTGAGGAATATAAATTATATGGAGCATGTGCTGTGAAAGTTACAAAAAAAGGGGAAAAACTACAGGTATATGAATTTAAAATAGATTCAAATATTATTGAAATTAAGGCTGAAAGCGAAGAAGTAGCAAAACGAAGATTAATAGAAGTGCTATTTGACAAGGGCATTATTAAAGCAAGTCAAAAAGCTATATAATTGAAAAAGAATTTAATTAGCTCTGGGTTACTATGAACCCAGAGCTTTTATGTAAAAAACTATTTATGAAATATATAGCAGCATAATTAGATTTATTATTTGTCTTAAATAAAAATAGAGAGCAACCTGATTTTTAATAGATTGCTCTCTATTATATTACAATATACTATTTATTTAAGTCCCACTTTGGATTATGTTCACTAACAGAGTTGTTTCTTCTAGATTTAATTACTTTTAAAATAACAAAGGGAATAATAAATGATATACATCCACTAGCTAGGTAAATAGGTAATTTACTATTGGTTTTGCTAATGATCTCCTGTAATGCTTCTTTTTCAAAATCCGTTAGGACTTGATTACTATTAAGTAGCGACATAGCCTGCCCTACTTGATTTACTCCAATTATACATGCAAATGCAAATAGAATAGAAGTTACCATAAGAACTATAATTAATACATTTACCAATAAATTTTCACTAGCATTAAAGTTTGATAAAAAATTTCGGAATAGAGTAACTGCAGCTAAGATTATAAGAACTATACTTAAAAGAACATAAAAGTACAGCATAAATACACCTACCTATTCAATAGTTGGAAAGTACCAATTGCTAAGAGAAGCTACAAGTAAAACAAACTCTTTTATGATAAAGTCCTCTCTTTTCTAAGAACTACAATTATATAATACCATATATTTACATAGGTGTAAATGTACAATTTTACATTGAAAAATATCTAGTTAATCCTTTTAAATATGAGCTTAAATAAAAAACAAGACTGTTTTTTGAAGACAGTCTTGTGCTGGGGGTAAAATATGTTATATGTAAATATAACTATTTAAGACTATAAAGCTTTTACATTAATAGCCTGGTCTCCCTTTTGACCTTGGGTTACATCAAACTCAACTTTTTCGCCCTCTTGAAGAGTTTTAAATCCGTTGGTTGTTATACCTGAAAAATGAACAAATACATCTTTACCTTCAGATGTTGTTATGAACCCAAAACCTTTTTGTGGATTGAACCATTTAACTGTACCTTGCATGAAAAAACCTCCTGTTACTTTTGCGCCTATATGAATTTTTCATAGGCAATATTATATTTTATTTATTAAAATACACATTCATAATTTTTTCCATAATTCTATGTTTTATACACGATAAACTTAATTGAAAAATAATAATTTTTAATGATATACTATAATAGTGAAAGAAAGTTAGGATGGTGAATAATATGGAAAAATCAAAGGTATATTTTACTGATTTAAGAACAAAGCCAGGTTTGAATTTATTAGATAAGCTTGAAAGGCTTATGAAAAAGGCTGGAATAGAAAATATTGATTTTAAGAATAAGTTTGTAGCTGTTAAGATTCACTTTGGTGAACCAGGAAATTTAGCGTACATAAGACCAAACTATGCAGCAGTAGTTGTTAAACTTATCAAGGAACTTGGGGGTATACCATTTTTAACAGATTCAAATACTCTTTATACCGGAAGACGTTCTAATGCTGTAGACCATCTAGAAGCTGCTATGGAAAACGGCTTTAATCCGCTTGCAGTAGGTTGTAATGTAATAATAGCTGATGGTCTTAAGGGTACTGATTATAGAGAAATCCCAATAGATATGAAACACTGTAAAACCGCTAAAATAGGAACTGCTATTGCTGATGCTGATATAATAATATCTATGAACCATTTTAAGGGCCATGAAATGACTGGATTTGGCGGAGCTCTTAAAAATTTAGGTATGGGATCAGGATCAAGAGGTGGAAAGCTTGAAATGCACTCAGCTTCCCAGCCAATAATAGAGCTTAAAAACTGTATAGGCTGCAGACAATGCTTCAAGAATTGTGCTCAAGAAGCTATTAGCTTTAACGAGGATAAAAAGGCAGTGATTGATTATTCTAAATGCGTGGGCTGTGGTCAGTGCGTAGCTGTATGCCAATTTGACTCTGCTCAAGTTTCCTGGAATGAATCAGCGGACACAGCAAATGAAAAAATAGCTGAGTATGCATATGCTGTTATAAAGGATAAACCTAATTTCCATATAAACTTTATTATGAATGTTTCTCCAAATTGTGACTGCTGGAATAGTAATGATGCAGCTATTATACCAGACCTTGGAATAGCTGCTTCTTATGATCCAGTAGCTCTAGATAAGGCTTCTATAGATATGGTAAACAAAGCACCAGTATTAAGGAATACACTTCTTGATGATAAACTAGACTGCGGATGCAATCATGAGGAAGAAATGGATAAGTTCCATCATATTCATCCAAATACTGATTGGAGAGCTGGACTTAGCCATGCTGAAAGTATTGGGCTAGGAACTAACGAATATGAACTAGTAGTTGTAAAATAAAACGTCCAAATCGTATAGGTTTTAAAATTGATTAATGGGTAATTAGTGTGCTGTAAAGTGAAAATTTTATTTTACAACATTCTAATTACCTTCTTTATTTATCGTTTACATATAACCACATTGGTAAAATATATGAAATAAGGACTTGACAAATAGTGTTTGGTTTATAATAATTATTATTGGCTTGTTATTCCACCTAGGATAAATCCTAAATGGACTACCCAGTGTTTCGAGTGAAAGGAGGTTAAAGTCCTAAATGGACTTTAACGGGTAACCTGTCGGTGGGAACCGACAAGATAGGTTACCCCGTGCTCCGAGTGTTAAGGAGGAGACTATGTATATTTTTGATACTCATGCACATTATGATGATGAATCTTTTAATGAAGATAGAGAAAATGTAATAAAAGAATTAAGAGAAAATGGTGTAATAGGGGTGCTTAATTGTGGGGCTTCTTTAGATGGCGCTAGAAGTTCATTAGAGCTAGCAAGAAAATATGACTTTTTTTATGCTGCTGTTGGACTTCATCCAGAGTATGCACATATGGTAAATGAAGCTGTAATTGATGAATTAAAAAGCATGGCTAAAGATGAAAAAGTAAAAGCAATTGGAGAGATAGGGCTGGATTATTATTATGAGGAAAATCCAGAAAGAGAAATTCAAAGGCAAGCCTTTAGAAAACAAATGGAACTTGCAAAGGAATTAAAACTACCCGTGATAATTCATGATAGAGATGCACATATGGATACTTTAAACATAATGAAGGAGTTTCCAGAAGTCAGGGGAGTTGTTCATTGTTTTTCAGGAAGTGTAGAGTTTGCTAGGGAATGTTTAAAACTTGGTTATTACATAGGTTTTACAGGGGTATTGACTTTTAAAAATGCTAGAAAACTAGTAGAGGTAGCAAAGGAAGTACCTTTAGATAGGTTTTTATTAGAAACTGACTGCCCTTATATGGCTCCAACCCCTTTTAGAGGAAAGAGAAATAGATCAGATTATATAAAGTATGTGATAGAAAAAATGTCACAAGTAAAGGAAATACCTGAAGAATTAGTAAGTGAAATGAATATAAAAAATATAAAAAACTTACTTTTAATTTGATTAAATAAGTAAAAACTGGATATAATTTTCAAAAAAGGGTGATAATAAGTAAAAAAGCAGGCATATAATTTAAATGTACTTGAGTACAGGGCATTAGGTATCTTTTAAAATTTAAAGATTTAAATTTAAAATTGAAAATTCAATAGGTGCTGTTTTCCTTAGTAAGTGCCTTCACAGACTGTTTAATTTAATTTTATTATTCGCAATTATATTATAATTTTTTATGCAAATTTTGCATTTAGACAGTCGAATTCTAAGAGAGCAAGGCGAAATTTGACAAAATAGGATAGATAGGCTAAAATATACAAATCGCTCTTGCCTAGAGGAGGTAGTTTTTTATGAAGGAAAATTTGAAGAATAGCATAAGTAACTATTTTTCAAACGGTCCTAAGGTAGTAATGATTTTTATGCTAGTACTTATGAGTGCTACATTGGTGATTTCTGCCACGAGAAAGACAGTTACAGTCTCCATAGATGGGAAGGAAATTAATATAACAACCTTCAGAAGGACCTTTAAAACAGCATTGGAGGCCAACGACATAGCCGTAGGACCAAAGGACAAAACAACACCTAGTCTAGACACCAGGGTAAATAAGAAAGACAAAATATATATCAAAAGGGCAGTTAATGTTGAAGTCGCTGTGGATGGAAAAGACTTGAATATTCAAACTGCAGAAGACAACATAGAGAAAATGCTTGATGCTGAAAGAATAGATGTAGCTGACTATGATAAGGTAGTTCCTTCAGTGAAGGAACCTATTACCGAAGGACTTAAAGTCTCTGTAACAAGAGTTGAAGCAAAAATGATCAAGGAAACTAAAACCTTGGATTATGCAACTGTTATTAAGAATGACGATAACTCTGAAAAGGGAAACACAAAGGTTCTCCAAGATGGAGAACAAGGTGAAAAGGTAGTAGCTACAAGAGTTATTTACGAAAATGGAAAAGAAATATCAAGGCAAGTAGTGAATGAAACCGTGACTAAGCAGCCAGTTCAAAAGGTTGTAGCAGTTGGAACCTTAAGTTCCTACACTCCTTCTCGTGGTAGCACGAAGATATTGTATAATAAATCAATGAGAGTAAAGGCTACAGCTTATAGCGCTGGTTATGAAGATACAGGAAAGAATCCTGGAGATCCCGGCTATGAGAGAACTGCTACAGGTACTATAGCAAAAAGAAATCCTAATGGATATAGTACAATTGCAGTTGATCCATCAGTTATTCCACTTGGTACTAAATTATACGTAGAAGGCTACGGTTATGCAATTGCTGAAGATACAGGTGGAGCCATAAAGGGCAACATCATAGATGTATACTTTAGCGCTGGTAGCCAAGTTAATAACTGGGGAGTTAGATGGGTTAACATATATTTTGTCAGATAGCATGGTTTATAAAAATAGAGGCATAAAGCCTCTATTTTTATTTTGTAAATAAGGATTATGTTATAGAAAAAGCAATATTTATGTAAAAAAATTTGAATATTGCTTGACAGTATACAAAATATAAATGTATGTTATATAAAGATATATTTATTGGTGGTGTAAAAATGATTAAAGAAGTTATTGTAGTTGAAGGAAGAGACGATGTTACAGCTGTAAAAAGAGCAGTAGATGCAGAAGTTATTGCAGTTGGCGGATTTGGCATAAATAAGAGAGTCATAGATAGAATAAAAGAAGCTCAAAAGAGACAAGGAGTTATTGTGCTTACTGATCCAGATTTTGCTGGGGACAAAATAAGAAAAATAATATCTAAACGAGTTCCAGATGCAAAACATGCATATATATCACAAAAGGATGGTACAAAAGAAGGAGATATAGGAGTGGAAAATGCTTCTCCTGAAACTATTTTAAGGGCATTAGAAAATGCAAAGGTTGAAGTTAAAGAAAAGAGAGACGAATTTGATATTCAGGATATGATATTCTTTAAGCTTACAGGGGATACTAATTCAAAGGAAAGAAGAGATGCCTTAGGTAAGGAACTAGGCATTGGGTACTGCAATTCATCACAATTTATAGGAAGATTAAATAACTATGGCATAGGTAGAGAAGAGTTCATTGAAGCTCTCAAAAGAATAGATGCTGAAATAGAGAAGAGGAATGGGTAGTATGGAAGGTTTTTCAACAAAGGATATAGTAAAAAAATATGGTTTCAAATTTACCAAGAGTTTAGGTCAGAATTTTTTAATAGATGATACAGTTCTTATGGATATTGTTGAAGGAGCTAAGGTAAACAAAGAGGACTTAGTTATTGAAATAGGTCCGGGAGTTGGTACTTTAACAAGGGAGTTATTAAAAAAAGCAAAGAGAGTAGTTTCTATTGAACTTGATTCTGATTTAATTCCTATTTTAGAGGAAGAGTTGAAGGAGTTTGATAATTTTCAGCTTATTCATAAAGATGCTTTAAAAGTAGATTTTAATGAAATTATAGGAGAAGAAAAGTCAGTAAAAGTAGTTGCAAACTTGCCTTACTATGTAACTACACCTATAATAGCTAAGCTTCTTACAGGAAATTATAAATTTGATTCTCTTACAATAATGATACAAAAGGAAGTGGCAGAGAGAATTGCTGCAGCTCCAGACACAAAGGAATATGGTGCATTATCTATTTTAGTTCAATATTATTGTGATACTGAAATAATAAGAAAGGTTTCACCTTCTAGCTTTATTCCACAGCCAAAGGTAGAATCAATAGTTATAAAACTACGCAGACTTTTAGAGCCAAGAGTTAAGGTTCAGGATGAAAAACTTTATTTTACAATATCAAGAGATGCTTTTAATATGAGAAGAAAAACTCTATGGAATGCATTAAAGCCTTTGAAGCTTGAAAAAGAAAAGCTAGAACAAGGATTTGCTGATGCAGGAATTGATCCAAAAAGAAGAGGAGAAACATTATCACTACAGGAATTTGCTAATTTAACAAACAGTATACACAAGCTAATGGAGTAAAAGATAAGAAGGCAATATTTTGCCTTCTTTTTATTTGAATTTTTTTGAAGGTTTAAGTATTAGTTTGTTAATGTTGTTCACTTTTTAAAGTGTCCCTCATATACTATAATGAATAAATTTTATGGAGGGACAAGAAGTTGACACAAAAAAAGAGTTACAGTAGATATTTTATAATATTACAAGAAGACGAAAAAGGCTATGCTTTGGCTTCTGACAAATTACCTTCTGGATACGCTAAGTTGGAAATAAAAAATGATAAATGTAAAATATCCTATTATGTGCAAAATCTAAAGAAGGAAGCAACGCCCTATTATATGATTCTTGTTTGCAGCAAGAAGGATGAAAAGAGAGTTATAAAAATAGGAGAGCTGAACATAGACGATCATGGAAGGGCAGAGGTATGCTATGAATATCCATCAGATAATATAGTTAACAGCAAAATATCAGTTGATAAAGTAACTGGTGCCGCAATAGTTAAGATGTTTAATTCCAATATAGTATCTGTTATGAGTGGATTTGCTACAACAGAAATACCTGAATGGAAAACATATCCTATGATAGAAGATGAAGCAAAGGCTAATGAGATGAAGGAACAACAGCAGGAAGCTCCGATTGAAGAGAAGGTTGATGAAAAACCTGAAGAAAGTAATGGAAGTATATTTGATGAATATGAAAAAGGAATTGAACAGGTAAAGGAATCAGAAGAAGTACCACAAGAAAACACTGAAATAATGGGTACAGAAAAAGTGGAACAGGGAAATAATGAAGCTCCTATGGAAGAGAGCAGCCAGGAAAATGAAAATATAGATACTGTTCCAGAGAGCAATGTGGAAGAAGAAGTAGATGGAAATATGCAAGAGGATGAAGCAAGACATAAAAAGAATAAACATAAGGAACACTGCGAAATTGAAATAGAAGAAGTTAAGATGGAATGTGGCAAAAAGGAACATGATAAAAAAGAACATGAGTGTAAGGAATATCCAAAAGGAAAAGTAGGAGATTTCTTTAAAAACTTGGCGGAGAATTTAGAAGAGATGGAGGATATTTGTACTGAAATAAAGAGATGCAGATGGTACAAGGTTCCAGTATGTGATTTAGAAGACATGTCACATATAAATGATTATAATAAGTATGCAGTAGTTTATTATCCAATGACTAGCTATTATCAATATATAAAGAGACATGATCATTATATGCTTGGATACAAATGCGATAAAGAAGGAAAGATGAAATATTTAGTATATGCTATACCAGGCACTAAACATATAATGGATCAGCCTTATGGAGGAAAGTCTGGGTTTGTAACCTGGGTTCCACAAGTAGAAGGAGACGAAGAGGAAGATAGCTTTGGATATTGGCTGATGTTCTATGACTTCAGAAACTCAACAATAGTGATACCAGTTAAAAAGTAAATATAGTGTATATTGTGATACAGCATGCAAATATTACATTGTATTATTTATGAAATGATATGTTTATGCTAAAATTCATAGCACTTAGCTGCTATGAATTTTAGCTGAAAATTTGTAATTGTGCATGCTTTTTTTATTTGTTATGATATGTTGTAGTGTAAAAATAGCTATTAGCACTAACTTTTATTTTACATTCATAAAAAAAGAGACTAACTCATATATTTTTAACAACAGAAATATATGGAGGAATACTATGAAAGTTATTGTTATAAACAGAAAAAGACTAGGTGTAACAATTGTTATTATTGGACTTATGTTTGTATTATTTGGATTGGAAAAAAAGTTTGATGGAAGACTAAAATATGTTGCCTTAATGCAGAATAACATAAATTCACTGAAGGCTTATGAAGGGCTTAATAGAACTTTTAGCTATAAATTACCTTCACAGTGGACAACCAAAGAAGAAAAGTATGAAGGGAACGAGGTAATTTATCATAATAGTTTTTTATCAGAAGATGCTATAACCCATGGGATAGTTCAGGTTTGGAATATTAAAGAAGACTTAAAGACTTTTCTTGATAAAAGTAAGATGCTAAATGAGCAATATTCATCTGCTAAAAATTATAATATTAATCCAATTACAATAAATAAGCATGAAGGCTATTTAGTAACTTATACAACTAAGACTGAAAGTGGAAATGTTTATAAGGCTTATGAGTATTTTATAGAGAACAAGAACAAATTTATAAGATTTTCTTTTTTTGTAAGAGAAGAAAATTTTAAAGAAAATATGCCTACAATCTTTAAAACTATTGTAGAAACCTTTAATTTGAAGGAATGATAAATTGTTTGCTTTGTACTTTTTAAAGTATTATAATTTATTTACAAGCTATAAAAGAGAAGTTTAATGCTTCTCTTATTTAATTTTGATGTAGGGGCATGGATTTATTTTTTAGGAATGATGAGGGGGAATTACACTTGAAACCTATATTATTTAAATTTTTTGGTATCAATATCTATGGTTATGGAACTATGATTGCTATTGGAATATTAGCAGCTATCTTACTTATAAACTATAGAGCCGAAAAGCAGGGGTATGATGAAGATAGTATATTGAATATGGCTATAATTGCAATTATAGGTGGAGTTATAGGTGGAAAACTGTTATATATAATTACAGATATAAAGAATATAATTGCAGACCCATCATTATTAAAAGATTTTGGTTCAGGTTTTGTAATATATGGCTCAATTATAGGTGGAGTTATAGGTGTGTATATATATTCCCGAAGAAAAAAGTGGAGGCTTTTGAAAATCTTTGACCTTGTTATACCTAGTGTTGCTTTAGCTCAGGGTTTTGGAAGAATAGGATGCTTTTTAGCCGGCTGCTGCTATGGAAGAGCAACTACTTCTCCTTTTGGTGTAAAATTTAGAGAGGGTTCTCTAGCACCTGCAGATGCATGCTTACTTCCAACTCAAATATATTCCTCTATCTTTGATTTTGCACTGGCAGCTTTTTTACTTTGGTATAGTAAAAAGGAAAAAAGTGAAGGAAGAGTTTTTTCCATGTATTTAATACTGTACAGCATAGGTAGATTTGCGGTAGAATTTTTAAGGGATGATCCAAGGGGAAGTGTAGGACCTCTTTCAACTTCACAATTTATAAGCATATTTACATTTATTTTGGGTATTGTCATTTTTAATATTCACAGGTTAAAGGAAGGACATACTAAAAAAGAAGCTATGAAAGACTAGATGACTCGAAGGATTGGAGGAGTGCGTTTTGACACATAAGAAGAAGTTATTTTTCTTAAGCTTTTTGCTTTTGATTGGAGTTATATTTTCTGGCTGCGCTAAAATAGATCAGGCAAAAGTAAAGCTTGGACTTAAAAATAACGATTTTGAATATATAAAGCAGGGTAAAATTCAAAAAATTGTTATTCAGAATACAAGAGACCCCGGTTTCAGATTTGTAGTATCTGATAAAAAGGCTATAAGTGATTTATATGATATTTTATCAGGGGCTAAGGAGGTAAAAGCTAAAACTTCACTAGAGCCTGATTATGTCTTTGAAATGCAGGAAGGTCCTAATAAGGTATATAAATTCAACTATGTAACAGGACTTGGTAAGTCTGACGGAGGAAATTTTTATAGTGATGGCAAAATATATCAGGTTTCAAAGCAATTGGACAGTGATATTATAAGCAGCTTATGGACTATAAGAAAACCAAAAGAATTTCAGAAGATATACTATGGAATGATACTTGATGAAGTGGAGAAGTACTCAAAGGGGGATGGCAAAGGCAAATCTATAGGAATAAACATTTATGATGATACGGATGTTGCAAAATTTGTTTTTTCCCAGGACTTGGAGAATTTAAAATATGACCTTAAAGATAAGGCTCCTAATGCTGAAATTAAACAGGTGATTAAAGACAAGAACACTAAAGAAAAAGAATATGATATAGATATGAATATAAAGACCCAAGGATATAAGACATTTTTATATAAAGCTGAAATTACCTTTTACAATAGGAAGGATAAGACAGAAAAGAAGCATTATATAAAAGTATCTGATGATGAGAAGATTGGTAACTGGCAAACTCAGGTGTTTGATAAAAAGCCAGATGGATTCTAAAATTTAATAAGGAAAATTAATTGCCTTAGGTACAACCTAGGGCTTTTAATTATATTTATTATTTAGTGGTTTATAACCTAGTAAAAAGGTAAATAATTGTAGGTAGTTAAGTAAATCTTAAAAATATATTAATTAATCATTAAGTTGTAGCAAAGCAATTTGCATATCTGTATAATTGAAATTATTACGGACTTAGGAGTATAACGGGAGGGTTATATATGAAAAAGAAGATTATCATTTGGGCAGTTATTATAGCTATTATAGGGGGAGTTGTCTTTTTAAGAATTTCAGCCAGTAATAAAGGCAAATATCAAGCAGTCAAGGCTGCTGAAGTCACTCAAGGGGATATTAAGTCCTATTTATCTACAACTGCAATTATAAAATCAAAAAACAGTAAGGATTATTATGGACTGCAAGGAAAAGTAAAAAGTGTTAATGTAAAGGTTGGAGACAGCGTAAAGAAGGGACAAGTCTTAGTAGCATACGAGGTACAGGATTTAGGGTCCCAGGTTAAACAGGCTCAAATTCAATATGACAATGCAAAATTATCAAAACAAATTTTAGTTAATAACAATAATGATATAACAAGTAAGATAGCAGATTTTGATAAACAAATAGCAGATTTAGATAGTCAAATAAGTGCTGCGCAAAAGAGCACAAATCCTGCAGAACAAAGTCAGTTACTAAATTTGACTAATAAAAGAGAACAATTAAAGAGTACTAGAGATAATTTAAAACCAGCTTCCAGTGAACAATTAAAGCAGGCAGATAACCAAATTCAGCTTGCAAAGATTGGTTTAGATACTGCACAGACAGCTCTTTCAAAAAATCAGGATAGCATAGTAGCTGATATGGATGGAGTGGTTACTGCGGTGAATGTTGTAGAAGGAGCAACTTCTATGGCATCAGCACAGCCTGCTGTATCTGTAATGGATTTGTCAAATCTTAAGGCGGAAGTTTCGGTAGGTAAGTTTGATGCAAATAAAATACAGCTTGGCCAAGAAGCAGTTATTAAAAGTGGAGATAAAGAATTTAAGGGAAAGGTATCATTCATAGACCCTGCTGCTAAAAAAACTGTATCTGCAACTGGTGGAGACAGCACATTAGGAGTTGAAATAGATATAGTTGACAATCCACAAGGTTTAAAGGTAGATTTTGATGCTGATGTAGATATACTATTAGGTCAGGTAAATAATGTAGTCAAAGTGCCAGCAGAGTGTATAAAGACAACTAAGGATAATAAGAGTTATGTGTATTCAATTGAAGGAAATAAAGCCGTTGAAAAACAAGTAAAGACAGGTATTCAATCTGATATGGAAATAGAAATTGTAGATGGTGTTAAAAAAGGAGACAAGGTTATTTCAAATCCTGCTAATAACATTGCTAATGGAACACTTGTAAAGGATTCGGCAGGGAGTGGTAAGTAATGGTTATAGACGTTAAAGGTATTGTTAAGAAGTATGTAACTGGAACTATAGACTTTACAGCCCTTAAAGGAATTGATCTTACTATAGATAAAGGTGAATTTACTTCAATAATGGGGCCTTCTGGTTCGGGTAAGTCTACATTTATGAATATATTAGGCTGCCTTGATAGGTTTGACAGCGGAACTTTTATTTTAAATGGAAAAAATGTTTCAAATTTGAATGATAATGAGCTTGCATATATAAGGAATAAGGAAATAGGATTTGTATTTCAGGCTTTTAATCTATTACCGAGAATGACCATACTAGAAAATGTGGAATTGCCAATGGCATATGCAGGTCTTCCAATAAAAGAGAGAAGGGAAAAAGCACTAATTGCTTTAGAGAAGGTAGGATTATCTGATAGAGTTAAGCATAGACCTAATGAAATATCTGGTGGGCAAAAGCAAAGAGTTGCTATAGCAAGAGCTATAGTTAATTCTCCTGCGGTTATTATGGCAGATGAGCCTACAGGAAATTTAGATACTAAATCTTCAGTTGAGATAATGAAGATATTTCAGCAGCTGAACAATGAAGGTGCAACAGTTATTATGGTTACCCATGAACCAGAAATAGCAAAGCATACAAAGAGAGTTGTGAGATTTAGAGATGGTGAAATAGTTTCTGATGAAGAAGTAAAAGATAGAATAATTTTATAGGAAGGAGTAAGCTATGAATTTTATATCTAATTTTATAGAAAACTTTAAAATGGCACTAGATAGTATTAAGTCAAATAAGATGCGCTCTTTCCTTACTATGCTTGGAATAATTATAGGTATTAGCTCTGTTATTACCATTGTTTCACTTGGACAGGGGGGGCAGAATACCATAACCGGTGAATTTGAAAAGATAGGTGCGGCCACAGTAAGTATAAATGTTGATGCTACAAAAGCAAAACAAAGTGATTATATAACTTTTGATGATATTAAGCAGATTAGGGATAAAGTAGATACAGTAAAATATATCTCACCTTCTATGTCAAAAAGTGGAGTGGCCCAGTCTGAAACAAGCAATAAAAGAGCCAACATTTCTGGGGTAAGCATTGATGCTTTTAATATTGATAATACGGAATTTTTATATGGAAGAGCCTTTAATGAAAGGGAGTACCAAGAGGGAAAAGCTGTAATTGTAATCGATGAATATGCAGCTAGATCACTTTTCGGATATACAGATGTAACTGGCAAAAGCATTAAAGTGGGCCCAAAAACTTCTCCTGTAAAGATGACTATCATTGGGGTTAGTAAGCTTGACATGGGACCTTTTGGTGGTGCAGAGAATACTAACATGCCTGCGTTTGTAACAATGCCAGCTACTACTATGAAAAATATATTTTCTGGTGAGGTTACAATTGATTCAATTACTGTAATGGCTACCAGCAAAAATGACGGAGAGGCAGCAGGCAACGGAGCGAAAAATATATTGGAAAGCAGGCACAATAATCGTGGTCAGGATGTATACAAGGCACAAAGCCTTTTAAAGCAGCTTGACCAAGTTAATAAAGTATTGGGTATATTTACTGCTTTTATTAGTGCAGTTGCTGCTATTTCACTGTTAGTTGGTGGAATAGGAGTTATGAATATAATGCTGGTTTCTGTAACTGAAAGGACCAGAGAAATAGGTATTAGAAAAGCTATTGGCGCTACTACTAATGCTATATTACTTCAGTTTTTAACAGAATCAGTTATCATATCACTTATAGGTGGAATAATTGGAATGCTCTTCGGTATAGGTGGTGCTTATATAATAGGAGTTTTTGCTAAGATTACTCCTTCCCTATCGCCAGCAGCTGTAATAGGAGCCATATTATTCTCATCAGCTGTAGGAATATTCTTTGGAATATATCCGGCTAAAAAAGCAGCAAATCTAAACCCAATTGATGCTTTAAGATATGAGTAATATAAAAGTGAATATTAATAATAAATATTGAAGAAGAAACAGGCCGATTCATGTTGGAATTGGCCTGTTTTTATACTATGTCCCATTTGTAACTGTTTTGTAACCAATTTTTATGTATTTGTAACTTCTAAATTAAGTATAGAACATATAATAGTGGTATAAAGAGTAATGATGGGGGTAAAATATATGGCAGTATCAAAAAAATCAAAGGCAAGAAAAAAAAGGCACAAGAAAATAAAAGCAATTTGTCTTACTTTTTGCCTATTATTAGTATTTTCTATATCAATTTTTAGTGGATTTAAAATTGGGACGAACGTAAATAATAAGAATGTTAAAATATTAGGTTCTTTAATGAATGATAATAAATCAACAAATAACACAGTAGATAAAAATAGTAAACCTAAGGAAGCTAATATTAATAATAAGCCTGAGGAAAATAACAAGGCTGAAAATACAAAGGACATACCTAAGACAGAAAATCCAGGTAATAATAATGAATCATCATATAATGGAGAAAAGGAACCTTCAAAGCCAGCAATTTCTAATGTTTCATATGCAGTAAATGTGGAAGAAGTATTTAAAAAAGATGGGAAGAAGACTGCCTTTTTAACTTTTGACGATGGACCTTCAAGAGACGTAACCCCAAAAATTCTAAGTATATTAGATAAAAATAATATAAAAGCTACTTTTTTTGTAACAGGGCAAATGGCTGAAGAGAATAAGGAGCTTTTGATTCAAGAGTATAAGAGTGGCAATGCAATAGGAAACCATAGTTATAGCCATAACTATAAAAAGGTATATTCTGGTATTGAAGGATTTAAACAGGAGTTTGATACTACAAATAGTATTTTAAAAAATATTTTAGGCGAGAACTTTAACTCCAGATTATTCAGGTTTCCAGGGGGAAGCTTTGAGAAATATAAAAATCCATACAAGGATTATTTAAGAGGAAAAGGATATGTATATATAGATTGGAATGCCTTAAATGGAGATGCTGAAGGAGTAGGTTTTTCAGCAGAAAGATTGATTAATAGGCTGAAGAGTACTGCTGGGGGTCAGGAGGATTTAGTTATTCTAATGCATGATGCTGGAGGTAAAAAAAGCACAGCTGAGGCACTTCCAACTATAATAGAATATTTAAAGGCTCAGGGTTATGAATTTAAAATACTTAAATAGCTTGTTTTAGAAATTATTCTTATTTTATAATATATTTATACCTTTTAAATAACAAATTAGGGGGAAAATATGCAAGAGAAAATAATAATTATTGAGGATGAAGATAGCATTAGGGGATTTTTGAGAATTAACTTTCAAAGAAATGATTTTCATGTGTTGGAGGCTGCAACAGGAGAAGAAGGACTTAGAATTATTCGGATTGAAAAGCCCGCACTTGTTATTTTGGATTTAATGCTTCCTGGCATGGATGGGTATCAAGTTTGTAAGATTCTGCGCCAGGAGTTTTCAGATATAGGGATAATTATGCTTACAGCAAGAGGACAGGATATGGACAAGATAATGGGGCTTGAATTTGGTGCAGATGATTATATGGTGAAGCCTTTTAACCCCATGGAATTAATACTTCGAGCAAAAGCACTTTTGAGAAGAATTAAAAAAGATGAGGATGAGGAAAATCAGGATATAATAAAGAACGGTATATTTATTATTGAAGTATACTCGCAAAGGGTGTATAAAAATGGTATAGAACTGTTTCTTACCCCAAAGGAATTTCTCTTGCTTAAATTATTTGTGGAGAATCCAGGAAAGGCATTTTCTAGAGATGAACTCTTGGATTTAGTTTGGGGATATAACTTTGTAGGTGACGGTAAAATTGTGGATGTTAATATTAGAAGGCTTAGAGCTAAAATTGAGGATACTTCATCAAGTCCAGAGTACATAGAAACAGTTTGGGGTATTGGCTATAGATGGAGAAAGGATTAAAACTTATGGATAAAAAGCTGACAAAAGAAGTTAGAGGAAAAGGCTTAAAAAAAAGATTAGTAGGCAGCTTTATGATAGTTATTTTTATTAGCGTGGCAGCTTTTGAAGGGCTTCTAATTTATTTTACACGCTATTATTTTTATAATAATATGGAGAGTATTCTTACAAATCAAATAAAGATTTCTTCGGATTTTTATTCTAGGTATTTTTCAAATGTGCCTTTACAGGATAATATTTTGGATAATGTAGATATATTTTGGAAACAAACTTCGGCAGAAGTGCAAATAGTGAACACAAATGGCGAGATACTTATGGATTCTATAGGAGCTGAGATTACAAACAAAGCTGAAGGGAATGACTTTCAGGATGCTCTAAAGGGCGGAAGAGGGACAAGGGTTGGAACTATTGAAGGTAGAAAGTCAAGAGTTATGATCATATCCTATCCTCTAAAATCTGGAGACAAGGTTGTAGGTGTTCTGAGATTCATATCTTCATTAGAAGGTGTGGATAAAATAGTAAATAGGATTTCGAGTATATTTATAATCATTGGAGCTATTGCCGTTTTTGGCGCTACTATTGTAAGTGTTTTTCTAGCACAGAGTATTGTATCACCTATCAGAAAAATAACTAGTGCTGCAGAGGAAATGGCAGGAGGAAACCTAAGGGTTAGGGTAAGGGAAAATTCTTATGATGAAATAGGAAAACTAGGAAGAACCCTGAATTTTATGGCGGGTGAAATTCAGAATAGAGATCAAATAAAAAATGAATTTATCTCCTCAATCTCTCATGAACTTAGAACCCCTCTTACGGCTATAAAAGGATGGGCTATTACACTTAATGATGGGGAACTTCAAGATAAAGAAATTTTAAGTGATGGATTAAGGATAATTGAAAAGGAAAGCGAAAGGCTAAGCTCTATGGTTGAAGAACTTTTAGACTTTTCTAAATTTGTTTCTGGTAAAGTTACACTGAACAAAGAAAAGATTCAAATGAATTCAATTGTTGAATATATTGGCAAGTATCTATCGCCTCGTGCTGAGAGAGAAGGCATTAAGTTTGAAGTTCTCTGTGAAGAAGCTATGCCATTAGTCGAAGTCGATCCAAGTAGAATAAAACAGCTTTTGATTAATGTAATAGATAATGCTTTTAAATTTACAGGTGCTGGTGGAACGGTAACTGTTAATTCATATAGAGAAGAAGATAATATTGTAGTTACCATAAAGGATACAGGATGCGGCATAAGCGAAGAAGAACTTCCCAGGGTTAAGGAAAAGTTTTATAAAGGAAAGAATAGTAAGTCTCAAAATGGAATTGGACTTTCCATCTGTGATGAAATTGCCAGTTTACATGGTGGAAGTCTAGTAATTACAAGTGCCGTAAACATAGGAACTACAGTGAGAATTACTTTGCCATTAAAATAGCTTTAACGGTTAGATTACCCAGTGTTTTTCGACTGGAAGGAGGTAAATGTCCTAAATGGACATTTACGGGAAACTTGCCGGTGGGAACCGGCACGAATAAGTTACCCAGTGTTTTTCGACTGGAAGGAGAAAATATATGAAAAAAAAGTCTTGGATTGTTTTCATACCAGTATTCTTTATGTTATTTTTACAGGGATGTAAGCAAATTGATGCTGATGTAGAAGGTAAAATAGCTGCTCCAAAAGTGAATACACTATACTTAAATGGCAGCTATAATATTGAGAGCTATAAGTCGGTAAAAGACAGTGAAAAGGAAATAAAAGAATTAAGAAATTATATAGGAAAAAAAGTTTTTATATCTGAAGAAAGTGCCATATTTGGCGATGAGGTTCGTGAAGATCCTCAGTATAAGGTTAAGAATGTTTCAGCCCGAGATTTTTTTCTCAATAAGTATAAAACTAGTCCCAATGTTTTAGGGATAAGTGCAGACAAGATAGAAATTATTTCTATAACTTCTAATGATCAGCTTTTTTATGATTTTATAAGGATAGATGATAAAAATCTTATAGTACATATTGATGCAGGATTTTTATATTTAAAAAAGTATTCAAACGTAGTAGACTCAAAGGATATTAATAAAAGTGAATTGAAAAGTGAAGTTAGTTTAAGCAATGCAGCAAATAAGGAAGATAAACTATTAAGGTCTGGTGTGCTTATTGGACTGAGGTCTGATGATGCTGCTAATAATGGATTACCAAGCTATAGAACTTTATGGATTGCATCTAGCAATAGGGAGCTTAAACCAGTATTAGAAATGCCTCAGCTATTTGTTCCAAGAACTACAGGATTTTGGGAAGTAGGATCGGAGCAAAAATCTTTAGGAGGTAAAAGCATTACATCTATTTATGCTAAGTCAGTTATAAATCTTACTAAAGGAGAGTCCCTTGTTAAGACAAATGAATTGCCGCTAGTAAATGGAATAAGGAGCATATTATTTGTTGGAAATGATTATATAGGTACTGAGTTTAACATTAAAGATAAAAAAATAGATAAGCTTCAAGTGCTTCCAGTTGACAACATTAAAAGTGGTAAAGGAATTAATATTTCCGATGTTGTTAGTGGGAATGCTAAAGAACTGCTACTTAGATCCAGTGAAGTTTATCTCTTATCACAGAGTAAAGATAAGGTGGAAAAGTTAGAAAAAGAGCCTAAGATGGATAACTTTACGCTAATTAGAAAAAACGGACACTGGGCTATGGTTGGACGATTAAACTATAGTAAGCCTGAAGAAAACTCAATTTATGATGAATTTAGTATTAATATAGCTACACCGGCAAAATTAATAAGCTATGATGAACTATGCGTTCCATGGAATCAAATAAAGACTAGATTGCCCGAAGCAATTGATGCATATACTTCTCCGAATAAGGATATAGCTATTTTATATGCACAAAACTACATTTATATTTACAGTATTCAAAGTGGTGTACTTTCTGATAAACCTCTTAGAAAGCTTAAAATTCAGGAGGGTGAGAAAGTGATTATGGCTGAATGGGCAATTGGAGAATATAGCGAAAAGTGGGATGAGACAGTAAAAAATAGAGCTGTTAAATTTAGAGATGAATAGAAGATTAATAAAATTAGAACTGCTAAAAATGTTTTTTTAATTTCTATTGTGATATAATATTTGTAGATTTGGCTTATTAAGGAGGAGTTGCTATGGGTAAATGTGAAAGCTGTGCTAGCAAAGGAAAATGCGGAACTAATGAAGCAAGTTGTTCTGCACTGCTTCCAAAGTACGGTAGCTTTAAAAATATAATTGCTGTAATGAGTGGAAAAGGTGGCGTAGGTAAATCTACAGTAACAGGTATTCTTGCTACAAAGCTTAGACACTTAGGATATAGTGTAGGAGTTTTAGATGGGGATATAACAGGACCATCTATGCCTAGATTTTTCGGAATTAATGAGAAGAGAGCTGAAATAATTCCTGTGGGTGAAGGACAAGAAGTTAAGTTTTTACCAGTAGAAACTTCAACTGGAATTAGGGTTAATTCTCTAAATTTATTAACAGAAGTGGAAGAACAGCCAGTAATCTGGAGAGGACCAGTTATTACTAGTGTACTTACACAGATGTATACAGACACTGAGTGGGGAGATTTAGATTATCTGTTAATAGATATGCCTCCAGGTACAGGAGATGTGGCTCTTACTGTTCTTCAAAGTGTTCCTGTAACTGGTATTGTAGTCGCTGCTACGCCACAGGATATGGTTACTATGATAGTTAAAAAGGTAGTAATTATGGCTCAAAAGATGAATAAAAAGGTTATCGGCGTAGTTGAAAACATGTCTTATGTTAAATGCCATAATTGTGATGAAAGAATAAGGGTATTTAGCAAGAAGACAGGGGCTGAACAGGCGGAGGCGCTAGGAATACCACTTCTTTCTGAATTGCCTATTAATTTAGATCTAGTTGAAAAGATGGAGCAAGGTGAAGCAGAGGCTTATATTAATATTATTCAAGAATACAATGAATTAGTTGATAGATTTATAGAATTAAAATAATTTATAATTTTCAGCTAGCTTAAAAGAGTTAAATTACTTGTGAATTTAACTCTTTTTTTACTCCGCACATTTTTATATAAGTACTAAAAAGGTCATAAAAATGTTTAATTATAGTCATAATTAGTTAATCTTTGGGAAACATATAAATGATCATAGTAGGTTGTTTAAAAGAATATTGTAAAAAGGCGTATATAGAGAGGAGGAGTGTAATTATGAAGGCTTATGTAGATAAGGATGCTTGCATATCCTGTGGGTTATGTCCATCAATATGTCCAGAAGTATTTGAAATGGAAGATGACGGTAAAGCAGGGGTAGTAACTGATGAAGTTCCAGAATCAGAAAAGGATAGTGCTAAGGAAGCAGAAGAATCTTGTCCGGTTAACGCTATTTCCGTATCTTAGATTTAAAAGCACATCCTCAAAAAAGTAAGCAGACAGGTTTCAATACCTATCTGCTTACTTTTTTTATTTTAATTACTTAATCGTGTTTTTGAAAGAATTGTGTTTATCTGCTTCATAGGTAACACTGCAAGAATTACAAGACAAAGCAGCCCATCAGGTCCAAGGTAGGTTATGTTATATACAAAAGAGTATAGCGCTGCAGACATTCCTGCTGGAGCATAGCTTCCATAGAAAACAACTCCAGATATAAAGTGACATAAGAATCTAGCCACTATAGCCAAAGCTACTCCTACCATCATAGAGACCTTACCCTTATCTTTAAAGTATCCTGCTATTCCAATAGCTATGAATGGCAAAGGGTAATCAAATAGTACTTGAACTGGATGAAGTATATAAGGTGCTAGAATAAAATCAATTATTCCAAATAGCAGACCTGTTAAAAAACCAACCTCTGGTCCATAGAATAGTGCTATTAAAAATATAGGAACCATGCTTCCTAAGGTAGCACTTCCTCCCATTGGAGCCTGATAAAATTTAACCATCTTAAGTACTGTACCAAGAGCAAGAGCTATACCAATATGGGTCATCATTGTTGTAGTCAGTTTAACCTTCTTCATCTTAAAGATAGCAGCTACTAAAATGATTATCCCTATCAGTGCAATAATTGCAAAAGGATGTTTTGGAGCGTCGGCAAAGCCTTGCTTAATATCCTCTAAACTTATACCTTTAAATTTAAGATTAAAGGAAGCTACTGTTAAAAGTAAATTCATAAAAATCCCCCCATTTCTTGTGCTATAAGCATTTATAGGCATTGAGATGTTAACATAAAAAGAAAGACCGTAATCCAACAAGGGATACGGTCATGTTACTACGTAATAACTAAAACAGCTTCCCTACGCTGGTACTAACCAGATCAGGTTTAAGGGTTAATGAACAATCATCTCTCAGCCTTAAGGCACCCCTAGCACAATATTTTATTATATTATTATTATATATCACTAGTGTTTTATATGCAAGTTAATGTGCTGAGGCTATAACAATCCATTTATTCTATAGTTCTCCATAATTGAATTGCTAGGATTTAAGTGTACTTTTTTTCCAACTTTAACGTTAGTAGGGAGACGTGTTATTGCAATATTTACATTAGTACCGTCAGGTAGAGAAAGATAGGCATCTGCCTGATTTAAATCTATTACTATAGCTTGCATTAATGTTCATTCCTTCTCTTTTTAAATTCTTTTGCAATTTCTGGACCACTGGTAGTATTTTCGTCTACAAAATCTATGCCAGGTCCTACATTACCTTTTCTCTTACTTGCCATAGGAACCTTTCCAACTATACCTTGCTTACTTTTTCCACTTCCCATACATTATCACTCCTTTTACGATTTATCTACATAAACATTTATATTTTTTGCTTTTTAACATTAAATATTCAGTAAAATTAAAGTAAGTTTTAAAAATGGAAACTTCTTTACTTTACAATTGTATTAAATAGATGTAAACTCAGAATATATAATAAAATTCCATTAAATGTATACGTTTGTAGAGGGGTTTATAATAATGTGGGTTTTATATTTAATAATTGTAATATTACTTATTATTGTAGTTATTCAGCACCTTAATGCTAAAAAAGTTAAAGGGCAGATGGAGCTGATTGAGCATATAAAAAATAATATCTATCATGTATCAGAAGAAATTTCAAAGATGGAGAAAGAAAGTCAGGTTTATTCAATAGTTTTGGAAGCAGCAATAGCGCTAATTCCAAATGCGTCAAAAGGCAGTATTTTAATACTGCAGGAGGATGGTTATTTTCATTATAAAGCTATTAAAGGCTATTCAGAACAATTATTAAACATTACCTTAAAAAAAGAAGAATCTTTTTTATATAGCATAAATAATTTTAAAGAAACAGCAATAATTGAAAATCCAGTAAGTTTTGATGAAAATGTAGTGACTAAGGAAAAAATGGCCTTTTTAATAGGTACTGAGGCATTAGATATAAAATGTACTTTAAGTTCACCTATTTATATTGATGATGCTTTTGTTGGAATGATAAATGTGGATAGTACAGAGCACGAAGGTAGGTTTACTAAAGACGATATTAGATTAATGAATCATATAAAAAGTGAAATGGAGCTTGCTCTGAAGAATTTCGAAATTCAGAAAAAACTACGATATATGGCTCACTATGATGAGCTTACCGGACTATTTAATAGAAGATTTTTCAAGAAGATATTTAGTGAAGAGCTAAACAAAATTAAAAGGTACAAGCATAAGTGCTGCTTTGCGCTAATTGATTTAGATGATTTTAAAATGGTCAATGATAACTATGGGCATAATACAGGAGACAAAGTTCTAAGGATTTTTGCAGATGTACTTCGGAATAACCTGAAAAAAACTGATGTATATGCTAGAATGTCTGGGGACGAATTTGTTATATTATTTGTAAACTGTAGTATAGAAGAAGCTAAAAATAAATTGCAGCATATAAGAGATATGCTTATAAAGGAAAAGGTTCAGGATATCACTATAGGTTTTAGCTATGGAATTTGCAGTATTGATCCTTATGGAGAGTTAGACACAGATAGTATATTTGGCTGTGCAGATAGAGCAATGTATTGCGATAAAAATGATAAAAATATAAGATATAAATAAATGGCTTTGAATTTAACTTCAAAGCCATTTATTTTAAAACTATTTAAATTACTTTTATTATTTAATATAACAATCTACAATTTCACCATAATAGGTGGTATGATAATCACCATTCTTATAGCTTGCATTTTTCACTTCATCACTTAGAAGTTCTGGATTTATAGCTTCCTTGTAAACTATTTTACATTCAAATTGAAGTTCACAGTTACCTATTATTGGAGTTGAAGTAGTTTTGCCAGGTTCAAGGGTTAAATTACACTCTTTAAATTTGTCGTAATCTCTTCCCGATTTAGAACCGCAAAAGGCAAGAGCTGCCTTTAAATCATCATTTAAAGGTATACTTACAGTAAATTCGCTAGCTTTTTCAATTAGCTCGTAGGTATATCTTGATTCTCTAACAAGAACAGTAAAAATTGGACGATTCCATTGATAACCTATAGCTCCCCAACCGATGGTCATAGTATTGACTTTATCACCATCTATAACTGTTAAAAATGCACCTCTCTTATGTAAATTATCCACTGCTGCTTTAATATTTTCTGTAAAATTTATAGACATTTTTAACCTCCTAATTCTTTGTATTCTATTGATAGACAATATAAATACTATAATCCTAATTTGATTATAACATAATAATTGTATTCTGGAATATGCAATATTATTACCGCGCTCCATCAAAAATATTTCAAATAACCATAAAAAAAGTTTCAATTTATATATTGACAACGTTATATAAAAAGGTTATCATAATATTGAGCAAACGATTGCATAAGCAATTAAAATTTATAGATAATATATGGGGGGAATTAAAATGAAAAACACTAAAAGAGTAGTTGCCCTAGCATGCACAGTTATACTAGCTGCTGGTGTTCTAGCTGGATGTGGAAAAAAAGACGATGCAAGCACAACAACAACAGGAGATTCAAAAAAGGTTACAATTAACTTCTGGGAACAAGACGATGCTAATGCTCAAAAGACTCTAGATGGTTTAATAAAGGATTTCCAAGACAAGAATCCTAATATAACAGTTAAGAGAACTCACTATGAAACAGAAGATTTAAGAAAGAATTATACATCAGCATCACTTGGAACAACAGGTCCTGACGTAGTTCTTGGACCAAATGATAACATAGGTGTATTCGTAACTGGAAGCTTAATTCAACCAGTTGATGAAGTAATTGGTGCAGATGCACTTAAAAACTATGATTCAAAGGCATTAGAAGCTGCAAAATATCAAGGAAAGCAATATATGCTTCCAGATAGAAATGGTAATGAATTATTACTTATGTACAATAAAAAATTAGTTCCAACAGCTCCAAAGACTTTTGAAGAATTAATTGAAACTAGCAAGAAGCTACAAGCAGATAAGAAGGTTCAATATGGATTAGTATTTAATGAAGTAGAACCATTCTTCTCAATTCCTTTCTTAGCTGCATTTGGTGGAAGTTCTTTTGATGATGTAAATTCAAAGACTCCAAAGCCAACTCTTAATACTCAAGCTGTAAAGGATTGGATGACATTCCTATTAAAGCTTAAGACAGATGGAATAATACCAAAAGAAGCAGACGGAACTGTAGCAGACAGCTTATTTAAAGATGGAAAAGTTGCATTCGTTATAAATGGACCATGGGGTTTTGCTGATTACCAAAAGGCTGGTATAGATTTCGGAATTATGCCAATACCAACTGTAAATGGAAAGTCTCCAGCACCACTTTCAGCTGTAAAGGGTTATACAGTATCTGCATCAGTTAAAGATAAAGACAAGAAAGATGCAGTTAAGAAGTTCTTAGAATTTGTTAATACTAAAGAAGCTCAATTAAAGATGGTTGATGCACACAAACAAATACCTACTAACCTAGAAGCAATGAAAGACGATAAAATAACTAAAGACCCACTAATACTTGGACAAAAAGATGCTTTAGATAAAGCAGTACCAATGCCAATCATTCCTCAAATGAGAGCTATTTGGGATGCTATGAAACCAGTTCAACAAGAAGTTTTATCAGGAAAAACTAAACCAGAAGATTCAGCTGCTAAGATGCAAAAAACTGCTGAAGATGGTATAAAAGCATTAGGATTCTAATATATTAGAAATATTGGTTTATAAAAAAAGGGGGATTATATCCCCTTTTTTTAGAAAGGAGACATTTGATGCGAAATGATGCAAAACCCACAAAAAAATCTAAGGTACAAGCACGCAGTTACAATTTAGCCCAGACTAGATGGACCCCATTGTGGTTTCTTTTACCCGCATTAGTAGTAGTGTTAGTAGTTGTTTTGTATCCATTATGTTATGAAGTATGGCTTTCATTTAGAAATGTTACTCTACTTAATTTAAAAAGTAAGAATTACCCCTTTGTCGCACTAGATAATTATATTAATATTTTTAAAGATGCATTATTTTATTCAACTTTAGTTAGAACAATAGTATGGACAGCTATAAACTTAATTTTCCACGTAGGACTTGGAATGTTCCTAGCAATTTTATTGAATAGAAAACTCCCTGGAAAAACAGTTATCAGGGCATTACTTATATTACCATGGGCAGTGCCACAGTATATTGCAGCAACTGCTTGGAAGAACATGTTTAATGTAGAATATGGAGCTGTAAACATATTGCTGACAAATATTTTTGGCAAAGGTGCAGCTATTCCATGGTTATCAGATCCAAAATGGTCATTTGTAGCCGCTATTATAACTAATATTTGGCTTGGAGTACCATTTATGATGATGATAGCTCTTGGAGGGCTCCAAAGTATACCTCAAGAGCTTTATGAAGCAGCCGACGTTGACGGAGCAACAGGATGGCAAAAAGTTAAGAATATTACTCTACCTCTATTAAAACCGGTTATGACACCTGCAATAATATTAGGAACTGTATGGACCTTCAATATGGTTAATGTTATTTACATTATTACAAGTGGTGCAGCTTCAGAAGATGCTCAAATCCTTGTAACTCTTGTTTATAAGAAGGCATTTGAATACTACAGATATGGATATGCTGCAGCATTCTCAGTAATTATCTTCTTAATATTACTAGCATTTAGTTCAATGTTTATAAAAGCACAAAAATTGGAGGATTAGAGGTGAATAAAATGAAAGTGAAATTTAGTGAGAGATTCGAAAGAAATGATTCTCCTTTAAAGATAATACTTATATATGCTATATTGATATTATTTTGTTTAATTTCAATATATCCTATTTCCTTTATATTTACTGTATCATTAAGACCAGCAAATAATTTGTTTTCAACCTCTTTAAGCTTAATTCCTAAGGGGGCAACTTTTGAAAACTATAGGCAAGCATTTATTCAATATGACTTACTATCATGGTTAAAGAATAGTACAATAATAGCATCATTAGCAACATTGTTTAGTGTACTTTTGTCAATAAGTGCAGGTTACGCTTTCTCTAGATTTGAATTTAGAGGAAGAAGTACTGGTATGACTATGCTGCTAGTAACTCAAATGTTTCCTGCAACAATGACCCTTTTACCACTTTATTTAATGCTTATAAAGCTGGGTTTTGCTAATAAAATGGCAGGCTTGGTTATAGTTTATATATCTACAAATATTCCTTTTAATGTATGGATGATGAAGGGATACTTTGATACTATACCAAAGTCACTTGAAGAAAGTGCTTATGTAGATGGTGCTGGAATTTTTAAGACTTTCTATCAAATAATATTACCACTAGTTACTCCAGCAATAGCTTTGAGCGCATTAAACTCATTTATGGGTGCTTGGTCAGAATATATTGTAGCTAGAGTTATGATTACTGATGCTGGCAAGCTTACCCTTCCTGTAGGACTTACTAATATGCAAGGACAATTCTCTACAGCTTGGGGTATATATTCAGCGGCAGCATTAATGACAGCTCTTCCAGTTATAATAATATTTATATCATTATCTAAGTACCTAGTTGGAGGATTAACTTTAGGTAGTGTTAAAGGCTAACAGCATAAGTTAAAAGTTAAAATAGCCAGCTTTTATTCAGAAAAGTTGGCTATTTTTATATGCATAATATTATAGTTAGTAAAGCAAAAACATAGATTTAAAAGGAGCCTAGTAATATGGATAAAAAATGGTGGAAGGAAGCTGTAGCATATCAAGTTTATGTACGAAGTTTTAAGGATTCTAATGGAGATGGCGTGGGAGACTTAAAAGGATTAATAAGTAAATTAGATTATTTAAAAAATTTAGGGATAGATGTTCTTTATCTGAATCCAATAAATACATCACCTAATTATGATAATGGCTATGATATAAGCAATTTTGAAGATATTATGCAGGAGTTTGGAACCCTTGATGATTTTGATGAGCTTATCAGAGAATTGCATAAAAAAAATATGAAATTGATTATGGATATTGTAATAAATCATACTTCACATGAACATCCATGGTTCATTGAGAGTAGAAAATCAAAAGACAATCCCTACAGAGATTATTATATTTGGCATCCAGGATATAATGGAGGTCCTCCTAATAATTGGGGCTCATTTTTTGGAGGAAGTGCCTGGGAATATGATGAAAACAGTGGTGAATACTATCTTCACTTATTTTCTAAGCAGCAGCCGGATTTGAATTGGAAAAGTATAAAGCTTAGGGAAGATATAAAGAAAATGATAAAGTTTTGGATAAATAGAGGTGTTGATGGCTTTAGAATGGATGCAATAAATCATCTAGCTAAAGACTTTACATTTCCTGATGCTGAAATTGAAGAGGGTAAAGCATACGGTAACTTTATTAAGTATGTTCAGAATCTTCCCGAAGTCCATGAATATATAAGAGAAATTAGAGAAGATGTATTTAAGGATGGTTATCATGTTGTTATTGGAGAAACTGGCGGCATAAGCTATCATAATGCTAGTATTTATACAGGTACTAGCCGTAAGGAATTAGATATGACCTTTCATTTTGATATGAATGGAATTGGCTTTGGCAAAAATTCTTGGGAAAAAAGACCTATCGATTTAATTGCTGATATTAAGGAAAAAATGAGTGGATGGCAGAGGAGAGATGAAAGCGAGGGCTGGTGCCCGTTATTTTATTCTAATCATGACAGTACAAGAACAGTATCCCGTTTGGGAAGTGATAATGAATACTTAAATGAATCAGCAAAGATGCTGGCACTTCTCCAGCTTACTCAAAAGGGAACACCATTTATTTATTATGGCGATGAAATAGGGATGACTAATGCCAAGGAATTTTCCCTTGAAGATTTTAGGGATATTGCAATAGCTACTCGTTATAGGGAGCTAGTTGAAACAAAACTTGTGAGCGAAGAGAATTTTCTGAAGGGTTTGCATATTACCTCCAGAGATAATTCAAGAACTCCAATGCAGTGGGATAGCTCAGATAATTCAGGCTTTAGCTGCACAAAGCCATGGATTAAAGTAAACTCCAATTATAAATATATAAATGTAGAGCAGCAGCTTCAGGATAAGGATTCTATACTGAATTTTTATAAGAACTTAATTTCTATTAGAAAAGCACATCCGGCATTTATTTATGGAAGCTTTAAAGAGCTTAACCATGAGCATAAAGAAGTATATTCTTATTTAAGAGAATTAGAAGGAAAGTGTTTCCTTGTTATAGCCAATTTTTTTGGAAAGACTACAACATATAAAATTCCCCATAACATTGTAATGAAAGAAGCTGAATTACTAATATCTAATTATGAGATAGGGGAAGATGTAGAGTTTGATTATACAGGTGACCTTGAATTAAAATTAGAGCCTTATGAAAGCAGGGCATATTTATTAAAGAATCAACCTTAGGGTTGATTCTTTTAAATTTTTAAACATTATAATTAACTAGAAGAATGTATCATAATAGGTAGCTGCATTATAATATATAATTATATATAAGTTATAAGAGTACATAATATTTGTAATAGTATTTATTTAGAGGATATACGGAGGGAAATTGATGAATTGGTACGAAGTATTAATTAGACTAATTTTAGCAGTAGTTGTTGGCGGATTAATAGGCTACGAAAGAGAATTTAAGAATAGACCTGCAGGCTTTAGAACTCACATTTTAGTTTGTGTTGGGGCTGCAGTAACATCTATGATTCAGCTCTATGCAATCCAAGATACTACTAATATGATTCTTCATAACCCGGTATTGTCTAGTGCTCTTAAAGCTGATATAGGAAGGCTTGGGGCCCAAGTAATAACTGGAGTAGGTTTTTTAGGAGCAGGGACAATAATACATGAAAAAGGATCTATTAAGGGGCTTACTACAGCAGCTACAATATGGGTGGTAGCTTGTATAGGTCTGGCAGTAGGGCTTGGATATTACTTTCTAAGTGTATCAGCAGCTGTAGGTGTATATATTGTGTTGGTATCCTTAAAGGGATTTGAAACTAAATTTATAGACAGAGGGAAAATTGTAAAGCTTGAAATACAATATAAAAATAAGACTGGACTTGTTAAAAAACTTGAGGATTATTTTGATGAAAGCAATGTAAAGATAAAAAATATTGAATTTTTAATAGATGAGGATGAAGATGAACAGGTGCCGCATAAAAGCTGTCTATATACAATATTGGTTCCAAGAAATCTTGCTGCTAGTGAAATAGTTCAAGAAATTTGCTGTAATGATGAGATAATAAAAGTAACATTAGTCTAAGGATTAATGTTACTTTTATATTTATGAAGTTTTTTGAAATAATAATAAATTTATACCCACCATATTGACAAGAATATTTAAAATATTATATTATACTAATATAAAGTAAGTTAATTATTAAAAGTAATATAAATTATATTTTTAAGGAGGCCAAATTATGGTACCAGCTTTATTTATCGGTCATGGTTCACCAACACTGGCAATAGAACAAAATGAATATACAAAATTCTTAAAGGAATTAGGAATAAGTATTAAACCTAAAGCTATTGTGATTTTCACAGCACATTGGGAAAATGATATTACTTCAATTTCAGCAAGAGATAATACTTATGAAATGATATATGATTTTGGAGGCTTTTCAGAAGAGCTATATTCAATAAAATACGCGGCTAAAGGTTCTGCTACACTAGCAGCTAATATACAGGATAAACTTGCAGGTAGAGGCATAGAAAGCAAGATAGACACTAAAAGGGGATTAGACCATGGTTCTTGGGTTATATTAAGTCTTATGTATCCTAAAGCTGATATTCCTGTAGTGCAAATATCCATTAATCCTAATCTAGCTCCAGAGCAGCAGTATAAAATTGGGCAGGCAATAAAGAGCTTTGGTAAAGAGGATATATTAGTGATTGGAAGTGGAGGAACGGTTCACAATTTATGGACTATCAATTGGGAGGAAGAAAAACCAGAGAAGTGGGCAGTAGAATTTGATGATTGGATTGTTGATAGAATAGAAGAGAAGGATTTGAAGTCTTTATTTTCTTATAAACAGCTAGCTCCTAACTCTAAGAGAGCAGTGCCTAGAGAAGAACACCTTATGCCTCTATTTATAGCTATGGGGAGCGGCGGTGAAGAAAAAGCACCTAAGGTGCTGCATCGAAGCTATGCTTATGGAACCTTAAGTCAAATATGCTTTGAGTTTTAATACTAAGATGTCAAATTAAAATTGTAAAATTGATAAAATAAAAAGGATGTGAGTAGATTCTTACATCCTTTTATTCTTCATATGCTGTTAGGTTTTAGTAGTCCGTTCAATTGTAAAAAGTTAGCAGTTTCCCGATCGCTTTCGCCTATGGCCGAATTGATATCCGAATAGTCCACCGCTAAGCCCTCCAATAATATGTGCCATATGTGATATATTATCCTTCACTAGGAAGCCTGTTAAAACTTCCTTTCCTATAAAAAAGCCTGCAATAAGTATGAAGGTTATAGGAATTCTTCCTGATTCTGCATTTCCAAAGGAGCTAAGTACAATAAACATAAAAGCAATGCCGCTAGCGCCAATTAAAGCGGTGCTAAAAAATGTGATATTTATAATACCTGTTAATAAGGCAGTACCAAACATCATTTTTAATAGACTCCTTGAGCCATACTTTTCTTCTAAAATAGGACCTACTAATAGTATAATGGTAAAGTTACTAAAGAAGTGATCCCAGCTTACATGCCCTAGTGCATAACTAAAAAGTCTAAAGTAAAAAAGTGGATCTGCAAAAGAACTTCTAAAGTTAGTGAATAAGAGCTTTGTTGAAGCATTATTAGTAGCTGATCCTAACGCCATAATAGCAGCACATAAAAAGGTATAGGTTAATACTACTGGAGAATTATATTGAAATTTTTTTAACATAATATCACATCCTTTAAAAAACTATAAAATCAAAATAAGGCGTTATTTATATATATTATAAATAATTATTGTATGAGTTTTCCACCTTTTTTCATTATTATTTTATAAAAAGTCATATATTGATATATTGTCCAAAGTATTAAATATTTTACCTATAAGCTTAATATTTTGTTTCTAACAAAGGGTTATATTAAAAGGAGCATAGCATATCTCCAAATTTGAATTTATGGAAAACATATAGTTTAAGAAAAAAATTATAAGATCTTTATTTTTTTTTAAGAATTATGTATTATAATGAATAACATACACTTTAAATAATTTGGGGAGATTGAATAGTGAAATATGGATTATAGGTATATATATATAGTTTTTTCAAAGACAGGAACGTGGCTTTCAAGGGCTATAAAGGTTTTTAGTGATAGCAAATATGTACATGCTTCCATTAGCTTTGATTTAAGTTTTAAAGCAATGTATTCTTTTGGTAGGACAAACCCTGATAATCCTTTCTCTGGGGGCTTTGTTGAAGAAAATTTATTTGGTGGTGTCTATAAGAAATACAGCAGCAGTGAATGCCTTATTTACAAGGTAAGAGTTACAGAAGAACAATATAAATTTTTATTAAAAGAGATTGAGGAATTTATAAAAGAAAAGCAAAAGTATAGGTATAATTTCTTAGGACTATTTGGGGTGCTTGTAAATAAGCCTGTAAAGAGAAAATACTATTATTTTTGTTCTCAGTTTGTATCAGAGCTTTTGATGAAATGTGATATATATGATTCTAGCAAAATGCCAGAACTTATAAGGCCAAATGAATTATTTTCTATTAGTAATAAAGAAATTATTTATGAGGGACTTATTAATGAATATGATATACTTAGAGAAATTTATAGTTTTAATTAAGGTTTTAAAGTAAAAAGGCTTCAATTCTAAATTGTTTAGAGTTGAAGCTTTTCTTACTAGTGGTCTAGTATTATTTAATTTCTACTTTATTACTGTTATCAATTATATGCCACCAGGTGTTTCCTGGATTTAAGGAGATATCTTTTCCATTTTCATCTTTAAGAATAGTTTGAGAGTTTATGTCTTTTTTGGACCATTTCATTTTTATTGCTTTTCCATTACTTATAACATATCCATCTCCTTGTCCAACTAAGGTTATTGTCAAATGCTGCATATCGCTTTGAAGTTTAATATTTGTATTTTGAATTACTATATTAGTTACTGCTATAGGCTTTTTATCCTCCCTATTAGTAGAAGCTGTTCCGTCCATAGTCTTATAGTATTTTCCATCCTTAAAAGTGTATGAAGTAGTATAGAATTTATTTAGGCTTAACAATACATTAGCAGCCGGTAGAAAGCTAGAGTTGTTCCAGTAGTCCTTATTAAAGCTTAATTTCACGTTAGAAGGCTTAACATAGCTTTTAGAGGTAATTAACTCTCTCAGCTTATCTGCAGAGGTATAAAGGTTGTGAGGGGCCTTTCTAGAGTTATCCCTCCAGTAGTTTTTGCCATAGGAAAATTCATTAAGGGTCATCAAATTTTCTTTTTCAATCATATTTCTTGCCTCTTCACTATAACCACAGTGAGCAAAAGGAAGATTATATTCTTTTGATATATCTACAAAGTATGCCCTAGCACTTCTTATAGGCCCAATTATCTTAGGCGAGTTCTTTTGAAAAACAGCGATAAATCTAGGTATTCCACCTTCTGCCATAGTCTCATATACTATATCGGCTTCATTTAAACCTGATTGTGGTCTAGCATCTTTTGAGTTTTCTACAATTGCCATAAAGGCCGCTTGATTTTTTATTTCCTTGGAAACTTCTTCACCAGTAAAAGGAGCAATATTTTTGTTTTCTTCTTGTTTTGTATTAGATGCTGGAAGTGACTGCTCTGAGTTTGTATTAGAAGCATTTTTCCCAATAGTATCAATAGTCTTGTCCACTTTGCAAGCAACCAGCAGTGAGCAGCTTAGGCAAAGGGTTATTAATATTTTAATCTTGGTTTTCAAGCCATACATCTCCTTATAATTTTGTAAATCTCTTTATTTATATTACATTTTTTGTATTTTTATTACCCAAATTTCGATTATTGCCTGAATAGATAAGCTCATTAATAAATCGCAACAGTACAAATGCTATAAAAAACATAATAAATAGGAGGGATTTAAAACTAGAGAAGTATAATATGGATTTAAGCTTAATTTAAAAATTGCTAGAAAAATTTTCGGAGGGTATAATTGATGAGTACAATATATGGTGCACGGAGGGGTTATAAATGCTACATGTTGTGAAGAGGGACGGGAGAAGAGTGGAATTTGATCCTGTCAAAATAACAAATGCAATAAAGGGTGCAGCAGATGAAATTGCTTTTACAATAAAAGAAAGCGAAGCTTTTGAATTAACACAGAAGGCAATTAAGAAGCTGGAGGATGGCGGAAAAAAGAGAATTTCTGTTGAAGAAATTCAAGACATTGTTGAACATACTTTACTTGAAAATGGATATGAATTAATCGGGTTTACTTTTTCAAATTATAGAAAAGAGAGAACTAAAATTAGAGAAACAAAATCAGATTTGATGAAGGCTATAGAGAGAATTGGAGTAGAAACTGATAGAGACAATGCTAATGTAGGAAATAATTTTAGTTCAAAATTACTTAGAATAGCTAGTGAATCAAATAAGTGGCATAACCTAGCCATGATGCCAAAGCATTTAGCAAAGGCACATGAGATCGGAGACATATATTACCATGACTTAGACAGTTACAATCTATCAACAAACTGTTTACATATACCTACAAGAGAGGTACTTGAAAAAGGTTTTAATACTGGTTATGGATACATAAGAAGGGCTAGAAGAATAGAATCAGCTGCGGAGCTTTCCTGCATACTGCTTCAATCCACACAAAATGATATGTTTGGTGGACAGTCACATCCGGATTTTGATAATGACATGGCAATATTTGTTGAACCTACAAGACAGGAAATAAGAAAAGAACTTCGTGAGCTTGGAATAGAAGAGAGCAAAATAGAGGAGTATGTTGAAAAGAAGTTAAGAAAAAACATACAACAGGCTATGCAGGGTATTGTATATAACTTAAATACCATGCATTCTCGTGCAGGTTCTCAAGTACCATTTTCATCTATAAATATTGGAATTCCAAATTGTCCTGATGCCGCTTTAGTGTGCGAAGTATTCCTACTAGAATATGAAAAGGGGTTAGGAATTGGAGAACAGCCAATATTCCCTAATATTATATTTAGGGTAAAGGAAGGGGTAAACAGGGAGCCTAAGGATCCATATCATTATTTATATAGATTAGCTTGCAAAGTTGCAAGTAAGAGAATGAATCCAACCTTCATGAATATAGATGCTGATTTTAATAAAGCGTATTATGATAAAGGCTATATGCCTGCAACTATGGGATGCAGAACTTATGTAATGTCAAATATAAACGGAGAACCTGGGACTAAAGGAAGAGGAAATATTGCTCCAACAACTATAAATCTTCCTAGAGTAGGAATATTAGCTAAAGGTGATATAGATAAATTCTTTTCACTTTTAGATGCAAGACTAGAGCTTGCAAAAGAAGCGCTGCTTCATAGATATGATATTTTGAAAAAGCTTAAGGTAAAGGATCTACCTTTTGTAGCTGGGCAAAAGCTAATGAAGGGTGCTGAAGACTTAACTCCTGATGATTCAATAGAACCAATTTTAAAACAAGGAACTTGGGGAATTGGATTTATTGGTCTTGCAGAGACACTTATAGCTTTACTTGGAAAACATCATGGTGAAGATGCAGAAGCTAGAGAACTTGGGTTTAAAATAGTTTCACATATGAGAGACTTTACTGATAAGCTTACAAGGGAAACTAAATTGAATTGGAGTACATATGCAACCCCAGCTGAAGGATTAAGTGGGAGATTTGTAGTTCAAGATAGAAATATATTCGGAGATATAAAGGGAGTAACTGACAAAGAATATTATACAAATAGTTTTCATGTTCCAGTTGGATTCCCAATATCAATTAAAGATAAGATTGATATTGAGGCTCCATATCACAAGCTTTGTAATGCAGGACATATAAGCTATATTGAGCTTGACGACTATCCTAATGAGGATGTTATCATGGATATACTTAGCTATGCTTACAAGCATACTAATATAAGCTATATAGGAATTAACTTCCATATAAGATATTGTAAAGATTGCGGCACATATCTAAGGGGCGGCGAGCAAAAGTGTAAATGTGGAAGTTATAACATTCAAGGTATATCAAGAGTAACTGGGTACCTAAGTCTTGATGAAAGATTCGGCCCAGGAAAGTATTCAGAGAGAGCTGACAGAAAATCGCATACAGAAGAGCATAGTAATGTATATAATGATGTAAACTGCTAATACTTTTTCATAGAAGCATATAAGGTAATACTTGTATGCTTTCCTATTACAGAAAGGTGATAAATATGAATTTAGATAAATACATAAGACTAGCTGCTATTTTACCTGAAAGTCTTGTGAATGGACCAGGAATGAGGAGAGTGCTGTTTGCTCAAGGATGTCCTCATCACTGTGATGGGTGCTTTAGTCCTCATACTCACTCCTACGAAGCAGGAGCTCTTATAGACATGGAAGACATAATAAAAGATATAAGCTGCAATCCTATGCTTAAGGGAGTTACCTTTAGTGGAGGAGAGCCTTGGGAACAGGCAGATAAATTTGCCTATATTGCAAAAAGAGTAAAAGAACTTGGATTAAACGTATGGTCTTATACGGGTTATACCTTTGAATATATATTAGAAAATAGATTTAATAGAAAAGGCTGGGATGAGCTATTACAATATGTAGATGTACTAGTAGACGGCAAGTTTGATATAAATAAAATGGATTCAAACCTAAAGTTTAGAGGGTCAAGTAATCAGAGAATAATTGATATTAAGGAAAGCCTAGAAGTATTAGGAGCAGTAGCCATTGATGTAGATAATAGAGAAACAGCATAAGTGTAAATAGAGACGGATAGTTATTTAAAATAGCTATCCGTCTTTTTATATGTCTATATATAACTTCAACATGGCAAATTCAGCTTTATCAAAGCGACTTAACAGAATAAGCAAAGTCAGATAAGGTCATCCCAGTGGCCTTTTTAAAATGTCTTGAAAAATAATGGATTGATGAATAACCTAATATATCTGCTATTTGAGTAAAATTCATTTCTTCTTCACGGATAAGCCTTTTTGCTTCCTCAATTTTCAAGCTTTTAAAATATTCTATTACTCCAGTTCCGGTTTTTTCTTTAAAAACAGTTTTAAGATTTGTTTTGCTCATGTTTGAAAATTTACATACATCTTCAAAGGTCAAGTTATTATTTATATTGTCTTGCAGAAAGCCAATAATCTTGGTGGTCATATTATTATCAGATCTTTCCTTTACTGAAGAGGATAATCTAACCTCTTTAGTAATGCTTTTATCCCTTCTAACAAGATTTATTAAAAATTCTTCTAAATATATTTTTATTAGTTGCTCACATCCGAAAATTACATTATCCCGGAATTCAAGTTTTTTTAATTCAGATTCACTTAAATCAGAAGAAAATGCATTTCTTGCTTCTTTTACAATGTTAGATAATAATTTTCTATTAGCGTCATCTGCACTTAATATTTTATTTTCAAAAAATGCCATTGAAGGAGAATTGCAATAAAAGGATATTACAATTAGGTTAGGAGCAACTTTTCCATTAGCCCATAAATTATGAAATTCATTAGGCTTATGAAAGATAATTTCTCCTTGATTAAGCTTATAACCATTGGTGTCAGCCATTATTTCCACTTCACCTTTATCCACATAAACAAACTCCCAAAAGTTATGAGACTCACCTTCATAAATGTAATTTTTGGCAAATTCAAAATAGTGTACTGTGACAATTTCTTTTATATTGAATTCCTCTTTTAATAAAGTCTTAACATAGCTCATAATAGTCACCTTAAGTAATAAAAATTCTTATATATATCATAGCTTAATAAATTGGTTATTTAAAGACTAAAAGTGTAAAATTCTAGTCTTTTTTGATAAATAAATTACTGATTGAAAAATATACAATAAAGGTAGTTAAAATAAAAAGTTAAGTTAAAGGAGAGAGTGAAATGGCAGTTTTGGTTACAGGAGGAGCTGGCTATATTGGCAGCCATACTTCAGTCCAATTAATTGAAAAAGGCAATGACATTGTAATTGTAGATAACCTTATTAATAGTAATGAGGAAGCCTTGCACAGAGTTAGAAAAATAACAGGTAAAGATTTTAAATTCTATAAGGTTGATTTACTTAACAAGACCGACTTAAGGAAAATATTTCATGAAAATCAAATTGATTCTGTTATACATTTTGCTGGATTAAAGGCAGTAGGGGAATCAGTATCAATACCACTTAGATATTACGAAAACAACCTTATTAGTACACTAAATTTATGTGAAGTTATGAATGAATTTAATGTTAAGAAGCTTGTATTCAGTTCCTCAGCAACAGTTTATGGAAATCCTAGTACAGTTCCTATAACTGAGGATTTTCCACTAAGCGCAACGAATCCATATGGAAGAACAAAGCTTATGATTGAGGAAATACTTAGAGATTTATATATATCTGATAATAGCTGGAATATAGCATTACTTCGATATTTTAATCCAATCGGTGCTCATAAAAGTGGGCTTATAGGTGAAGATCCTAAGGGTATACCTAATAATTTAGTTCCATATATAGCACAGGTAGCTTGTGGTAAGCTTGAATGCTTGAAAGTTTTTGGAGATGACTATCCAACAAAAGATGGCACTGGAGTAAGAGATTATATCCATGTAGAGGATTTAGCAGATGGGCACCTTAAAGCCCTAGAAAAGTTAAACGCAAATCCTGGGATACAGGCTTATAATCTTGGGACAGGCAATGGGTATACAGTGCTTGAAGTAGTAGAAGCATATTCAAAAGCTTGTGGTAAGGAAATACCTTATAAAATAGCACCCAAAAGACCTGGAGATGTGGCAGCTTGCTATGCTGATACTTCTAAAGCACTAGAAGAGCTAGGCTTTTCAGCTAGAAGAACTCTAGAGGATATGTGCAGAGATTCATGGAATTGGCAATCAAACAATCCAAATGGATATGAGATATAAATGAAAGGAGAACTAGTATGATAAAACCAACTTTAGTAATAATGGCAGCTGGAATGGGAAGTAGATATGGAGGCTTAAAGCAAATAGAACCAGTGGGACCAAATGGTGAGATTATAATGGATTATTCAATCTATGATGCATTGAAGGCTAACTTTGGTAAAGTAGTATTTATTATAAAAAAGGAAATAGAAGAAGCCTTTAAACAAACTATAGGTGATAGAATTAGCAGTATTATTGATACAGCATATGTTTATCAGGAAGTGTCGGCTTATATACCTTTAAATTATAGTGTACATGAAGGAAGGGTTAAACCTTGGGGCACAGCTCATGCAGTTTTATGCTGTAAAGATATAGTTGATACACCTTTTGCTGTAATCAATGCAGATGATTTTTACGGCTCAACTTCTTTTGAGGAAATTGGTAAGTATCTTTCAGAAGTTAAGGATAGCGAAGACTTTTACAATTATGCTATGATTGGCTTTCAACTTGAAAATACTCTTACAGAACATGGAACTGTAGCTAGAGGTGTATGTAATGTAGATCCTTATAATTATTTAGTTGATATAAATGAAAGAACTAAGATTAAAAAGTTTGGGGAAGAGGCAAAGTATACTGAGGATGGAGAAAATTGGATAAACATACCAAAGGAAAGTACAGTATCTATGAATACCTGGGGCTTTACTCCAAGCATATTTAAGGAATTAGAAGCAGGCTTTATGAAGTTTTTAGAGGAAAATGAAGCTAATATATTAAAGGCTGAATATTTCATACCAAGTGTTGTTGATAGCCTTATTAAAGAGGGAAAAGCAAAAGTAAAGGTGTTAAAGTCAAAGGAGCAATGGTATGGGGTTACCTATAAAGAAGATAAGCCTATGGTTCATGAAGCAATTAATAAGCTTATAAGGTCAGGAATATATCCAGAAAAATTATGGGGGAATAAATAATGGAAAGTAAATTTAATATTAATGAGATAGTAAATAATTTTCAGTTTACTGGTAAATTCGTAAAAGCAGAGGCTTATGGCTTCGGACATATAAATAGTACCTACGCTGTATACTTTGAAAAAGAAGATGGCACAATTCATAGATACATACTTCAAAAAATAAATACAAATATATTTAAATCTCCAGAGAAGCTTATGGAAAATATAGAAAACGTAACTTCTCATATTAAAAATAAATTGATTACAGCAGGAAGAAATCCTGAGAGAGAGACCTTGGTTATTATAAAAGCTAAGGATGGAAAAAGCTTTTATAAAAGTGAAAGCGGAGAATACTTTAGAAGTTACGTATTTATTGAGGACGCTCAAACCTATATGCTAGTAGAAAACCCAAAGCATTTTTATAATGCAGGAAGAGCTTTAGGTAAGTTCCAGCAATACCTTTCCGATTTTCCAGCAGAAAGATTACATGAAACTATACCTGATTTTCACAATACTGAAAAAAGATATGAAGCCTTTTTAAAAGCAGTAAAAGAAGATGTGAAAGGTAGGGCAAAAGAGGTCCAAGATGAAATAAAATTTGTAACTAATCGAGCAGATGATACCAAGGTACTTGTAAACCTATTAAAGGAAAATAAATTACCACTTCGTGTTACTCATAATGATACAAAGTTCAATAATGTTATGATAGACGATGCCACTGGAGAAGGGATATGTGTTATAGATTTAGACACTGTAATGCCTGGATTATCTTTATATGACTTTGGTGATTCTATTCGTTCTGGAGCAGTTACAGCAGAAGAAGATGAAATTGACCTTTCCAAGGCATGGTTAAGTCTTGAATTATTTGAGAACTTTACTAAAGGCTTTATGGAAACTGCAGGACAGTCACTTACAGACATGGAAATTAAGTACTTACCATTTAGTGCTAAGCTCTTGACTTTTGAATGTGGAATGAGATTCCTTACAGATTACTTAAATGGAGATGTATATTTTAAAATTCACAGAGAAAAACATAATCTTGATAGAGCAAGAAATCAATTTAAAATTGTAGCTGATATGGAAGATAAGTTTGAACAGATGGAAGCCATTGTTGAAAAGGTATGCCAGTAGCTGGAAGTATTCTTTTAAACGCTAAATAATAAAAAATTAAAACCAGGTTATGTAAGAAGAGGAAATATGGAAATAGTGTATAGGTTTTCTTGCATAATATAAAGAAAAAAGCAAATAATTATTTTAAATTATTAAAAAAATGAAAGAAAATATATTGACTAATGCATTTTTGATGTATATAATAATATCAATAGTTCTAAAAAGCTTTGACGAGAAGAGTAGTTATAGAAGTTTAATCAAAGAGAGTCGGCGCTTTGGTGAGAGTCCGATATTAAAACTATAATGAAGAACATCTCTGAGCTTCCAATCGAAATCTAAAAGATAGTAGACTTGGACGGAGCCACACCGTTACAGCGTGGACAGTATCGAATTATCATTTGTTCCGTACTGATTGAGGGAGCTTTTGTAAGCTAATTTAGGTGGTACCGCGGAAGTAATATAACCTTTCGTCCTAGTTATTAGGATGAAGGGTTTTTTGTTTTGCCATGGCAATTTACTGCAAAACTGGCCAGAATTGCAGTGACTTTAGACATTCTAAGAAATTATTTTAATTAAAGATAGCTTAAATGAACTATTACTAAAAATAATTAGCTTTTTAAAGAAAAGTAAGTCAGTGTATAGGTAAAATTTCTATACTAAAAATTTGAAGGAGTGAAGATTATGGCAAAGGAATTAATAATACCAAAGGGATATAAATCTATATTAGCACTTAGAGAAACTGAAATAGCAATAAAGAAGACAAAAGACTTTTTTGAAAGAAGATTATCGGAAGCATTAAGACTCACTAGGGTCTCTGCTCCTCTATTTGTGGAAAAAGAAACAGGTATTAACGATAACCTAAATGGGGTTGAAAGACCTGTAGCTTTTGATGTAAAGGCTATGGTAGGCAGCAGTGTAGAGGTTGTTCATTCTTTAGCTAAGTGGAAGAGAATGGCTCTATATAGGTATGGTTTTTCATCCGGTGAGGGGCTATATACAGATATGAATGCTATAAGAAGAGATGAAGATATGGATAATCTGCATTCTATCTATGTAGATCAGTGGGATTGGGAAATGGTATTAGATAAGAAAGACAGAACTGAAGCTAAATTGAAGGAAGTAGTTAAAGCAATTTATAGGGTGTTTAAAGATACGGAATGGTATATACATGGAGAATACCCTGAAATTGAAAAGTGCCTTCCTGAGGAAATACATTTTATAACTTCACAGGAATTAGAGGATAAATTCCCAGAGCTTACCCCAAGACAAAGAGAGGATGCTATATGTAAAGAATGGGGTGCTGTATTTATAATGAAAATAGGAGGAACATTAGAATCCGGAGAAAAGCACGATGGAAGATCTCCTGATTATGATGATTGGGAACTAAATGGTGATATATTATTTTGGTATCCTGTTTTAGATAGAGCCGTTGAACTCTCGTCAATGGGAATAAGGGTGGATGAGAAGGCTCTCTTAAAACAACTGAAGGCAGCAGATTGTGAGCACAGAAAGGACCTTCCTTTTCATAAAATGCTTTTAGATGGAAAACTTCCATACACTGTTGGAGGAGGTATTGGGCAATCAAGAATATGCATGTACTTCCTAAGAAAAGCGCATGTAGGAGAAGTGCAAGCATCCATTTGGCCGAAGGAAATGGCAGAGTTATGTGAAAGTACAGGAATTGAACTATTATAAGGGGCATGTTTGCCCCTTTTTTTTATTCTTCTTCCATAAGTCCGCTGTCCTTAAATTTTGCTACAAATCGAACAATAAGACCTCTAAATAGTGATTTCCAGGCGAGTCCTATAACGATGAAAACTACAAAGTAAATTTCCAAGATTAGTCCGTTTGTAATAAGCACATCCCACAAGACACCTCCAACAGCTTCTCTCATGCCTGCTATTGCATAAGTAAAAGGAAGAAATGGGTTTAAATGCTGAAAGAATGCTGGAGTTACTTCAATAGGAAAAGTGCCTCCAGAAGCAGATATCTGAAGTACCAGCAGTATCATAGATAGTGCTTTGCCTACATTTCCGAATACTGATACTAAGGTATATACTATCATACTGAAGATAAGGCTTATATACATGGCATAGACTATAAATACCAGAATATTAGATACATAGACCTTAAGCAGGTATATATCTCCCAAGGTAACTGCTAAGGCTTGCAATAGTGCAATAGTCAAAAATGTTAGATAGCGGCCTAGATAAGCTTCTTGTAAGGTCATAGAGACACCTTCAAGGGGCTTATGAACATCTACAGATAAAATAGACACCAGTATAAGTGCACCTACCCAAAGGGACAGGGTTGTAAAAAAAGGTGCCATACCTGAGCCATAGTTTGGTATAGGGAAAAGTCTGTTTTGAACTACATTTACTGGATTTGCTATAAAATCAGCTTCCTTACGAGCATCTAATTTTAGTAATCTAATTACTTCATTTAGGCTAGCATCATTATCTAAAGCTCTAAGTTTTTCAGCAGTAGAATGGATAGAGCTTTCTATGGACGGTAGATTTTTTTTAAGCTCAATAATATCAGCTATTCCAGTATTAGTACCCTTATTGGCCTTTTGAATCAAATCTGAAGCTGCAGGCAAATTGTTATTAGCATCTTGTAGCAGCTTAAGAGTGTTACTAGCTGCAGTAATTGAATTAGAAAGTATATTATCTACTTCAGGAGCAATGGTTGAGTCATAATTATTTATAATATTGTCTAAGAAACTTCCAATTGCTGTACTATCCTGCTTTAGTTTATTTAGTAGGCTAGCAGCATCTTGATCCTTGTTATCTATGGCCTTAATAACAGAATCAATATCAGTGGATATACTCTGAAGTTTGATTTTATGCGCTTTTAATGAGTTTGTTAAGCTGACTATAGTTTTATTGCTAGAATTATTTCCAAGAGAATTTATTAATTCAAGAAGATTATCAATTTTATTTATGGCCTGAGTATTTGTATCCTTTGCTTTTACAAAAGCTTCTCTTGCTTTTACAGGATCCGATTCTATAAGATTTAAAGCTTGGTTTATTAAAGTTTCTGTTGTGCTAGAAATACTTCTAAGTACAATTAATTCCTGCTTTATAAAAGGACTTAAATTTCTTAAGGTATCCTGTGATTTAGTTAAAAAGCTCTGTCCTTTTGTAACAATATCAGTAGTTTTTTTAATAGTATCGTCTATTAAGGGGAGGTCGTTTTGAATTCTGTTTAATAGACCTTGAAGCACTATTGCGCCATCGTACACATCATTTACTGCCTTATTTATTTCAGGTATTCGTCTATCTACCTCAAAAATCATTTCCATTAGTGTTTTTAGCTGAGGCTTTCCTTTTTCAAGTTCAATACCTAGTCTATTAAAAATATCAAAAATAAGTCCGTTAACAGTTTCTATAAAGGTGGTTGTAACTTGCTGCTGTATACTGGTAACACCCTTTTGAGTTATTTTAGGAGCCACTGCATTTATCTTTTCATTAACAGAATAAATAATATCTGCCTTGTGTGGATTATCCTTAGTTATTGATAAAATGCTGTCAGAAAAGTTTTCAGGTATAGTAATACTGGCATAATATTTGCCGTATTTTACGCCATGCTCAGCTTCTTTTTCATCAACAAATTTCCATCCCATACTAGTGTTGCTCTTTAATTTTTCCACTAATTCATTACCTACATTTATGGTTTTGTCTCTATAGGAACCTCCTTTATCTCTATTCACTACAGCTACCAAAATTCCTTTTGTATTGCCATAGGGGTCCCATGCTGATTTTATATTGAACCAAGCGTACAATGAAGGCAGTATAACAAGAGCAATAGTAACTACCAGAGCTACCCAATTTGAAATTATATTTTTAAAATCTCTATTATAAATCTTTAAAACAGTCTTCATATTAAATTCAACCTTTCCTTTAATTATAATACTTTTATTTTGCATATTACTGAGAAAAAAATGTATGAGGTAGATGTTTATCAGTTTGAAAATAACTTATATTAATTAATAATTATTATTGATTAATATTCTAAAATATGGTATATTAAAATTGTAATAGATAATTATTTTGAAAATACACATATAAATAAGCGAGTTAAATTTTAATAAGCGAAAAATAAGAAATATAAGGAGGGTAATCATGATAGCTGAAAACTATAACCCACTAGAAGAAAAGATGTTTAGTATTTTAGACATGAATGGAAATGTCATTAATAAAAATTATTTGCCAGAAATTTCAGGTGAAAAACTTGTAGAGTTTTATAAGACTATGCTGCTTACAAGGTGTGCCGATAATAAAGCACTGCAACTTCAAAGACAAGGAAGGATGCTTACCTATGCACCAAATACAGGTCAAGAAGCAGCACAAGTTGGATCAGCAGCCGCTTTAGAAGAGAGAGATTGGCTTGTACCAGCATTTAGAGATTTAGGAGCATGGCTTACTAAGGGAGTGACTTTGGAGCAAGTATATCTATATTGGTATGGAAACGAGTTTGGAAGTAAGTTTGATGATAAAGTAAAAATGATGCCCATATCGGTTCCAATAGCTACACAGTTTAATCATGCTGTTGGTATAGCAATGGCTTCGAAAATTAAAGGAGAAGATGAGGTTACAATTGCCTATGTTGGTGATGGTGGAACCTCTGAGGGAGATTTCCATGAAGCCCTTAATTTTGCTGGAGTTTTCAATTCACCAGTGGTTTTTATAGTTCAAAACAACCAATACGCCATATCAGTTTCAAGAGCTATTCAAACTAAGTCAAGAACCATAGCCCAAAAAGCTGTAGCTTATGGAATGCCAGGAGTTCAAGTAGATGGAAATGACCTGCTTGCAATGTATGCAGCAACTAAAGAAGCAGTAGATAGAGCAAGGCGTGGAGAAGGACCAACACTAATTGAGGCACTGACTTATAGATTAGGTGCTCATACTACTTCAGATGATCCAACAAGATATCGTGAAGCTAGTGAAGTTGAAGAATGGAAAGAAAAAGACCCTATTAAGAGATTAAAAAAGTATTTAATAGAAAGTGGACTATGGAGTGAAGAACAGGATGCAGCACAAATAGAAGAATATGAAAATTATGCACTTGAAGTCTTTAAAAAGGTTGAAGAAAGTGGAGAGACCAAGTTAGAAGATATATTTAAATACCATTATAAAGATATGCCAAAAAATTTAGAAGAACAATATGAAGAATATAAGGCATATATCGAGAGAGAGGTGAAATAATATGGCACTTATGACTGTTATAGGAGCAATAAATCAAGCACTAGACCAGGAAATGGCTAGGGATAAAAGTGTTGTTGTATTTGGAGAAGACGTTGGACTTGAGGGTGGCGTATTTAGAGCTACAGTGGATCTTCAAAATAAATATGGAAAAGATAGATGTTTTGATACACCATTAGCTGAGGCGGCTATAATAGGTACCGGCATAGGTATGGCTATAAATGGTTTAAAACCAGTAGCAGAAATTCAGTTTTCTGGCTTTGTATTTCCAGGCTATGATCAGATTGTATCCCACGCTGCTAGAATGAGAAATAGAACTAGGGGAAAATATTCCGTGCCTATGGTTATAAGAATGCCACATGGTGGAGGAATAAGGGCCTTAGAACATCATTCGGAAAATATTGAGACTCTGTTTGCTCATATCCCAGGACTTAAGGTAGTAGTTCCATCTACTCCTTATGATGCAAAAGGACTTATGATTTCGGCTATAAGAGATGAGGACCCAGTAATATTTTTAGAGCCAAGTAAAATCTATAGAGCCTTTAAACAAGAGGTTCCTGAAGAAGAATATACAATTCCTATAGGTAAAGCTAAAATAGTAAAGCCAGGGAAGGATGTTACAGTAGTAGCTTGGGGAGCCTATGTTAGAGAAACAGAAAAAGCAATAAAGGAACTAGAGGCAGAAGGTATAAGTGTCGAGCTAATAGATTTAAGGACTATCTCACCTATAGATAAAGATACTATTTTAACTTCGGTGAAGAAAACTGGACGTTTTGTAGTGGTACATGAGGCTGCAAAATCCTTTGGACCAGGAGCAGAACTTATGGCAATAGTTAACGAAGGAGCCTTTTTATATCTAGAAGCACCTCCAACTAGACTTACTGGTTTTGATATAACAGTACCTCTTCCAAAGGGAGAGCACCATTATTTATTAGATGCCAAGAGAATTGCATATGGCATACGCAATGTTGTTAGGTTCTAGAGAGGAGGAAGAAGACTATGATAGAATTTAAATTTCCGGATATAGGAGAAGGAATAGCAGAAGGAAAACTACTAAAGTGGATGGTGAATACTGGAGATAAGGTAAAGGAAGGAGATACACTATTTTTAGTTGAAACTGATAAAGTTAACGCTGAGATTCCATCACCAGCATCAGGTACAATAGTTGAGCTTATGGCTAAGGAAGGCGACATTATATATGTTGGTCATGTTATAGTTAAAATTAATGATGGAGCTGAAACACCAGAGGAAGAAAAAACTGCAAGTACAGAAAAACTTAATGAAGGTAAAGAGGAAAATGCTGGTGTTGTAGGTGCAATTGAAGTATCCTCCGAAGTAATTGAAAGCAGCAATGAAAATAAACAAGAAGCTTCAGGAGAGCAATCTAAAGTTTTAGCTACTCCAGTCGCTAGAAAACTGGCAAAAGACTTAGGGCTGGATATTAGGATTATCAAAGGTACAGGTCCAGCTGGCAGAGTTATGAAAGATGATATTTATAATGCAAATAAGCAGGATGAAGCTGATGGCAGAAAGAGCGAGGCAGAAGCTGCAGATATAAAAACTATTAAAGAGGAGATTATTAGGCCAGAGGTAAGGAAAGCTGTAGAGGTTCCTAAGCTTAAGATAACAGGAGAAGTGGAAAGAGTGCCTTTAACTACTATTAGGAAGACTATTGCTAAGAATATGGTGCTTTCAAAGAGTGTAATTCCTCATGCAGCTGTAATGGATGATTTTGATGTAACTGAACTTGTGAAGTTCAGAAGTGAAGTAAAAGCTATGGCTAATACTCAGGGAGTTCAATTAACTTACATGCCATTTATAATAAAAGCCATAATACTTGTTCTTAAAGAATTCCCAATGTTCAATGCCAGCTTCGATGAAGATAATGAAGAAGCAATATTAAAGAAGTACTACAATATTGGCGTAGCTGTTGATACACCAGAAGGTCTCATGGTTCCTGTGGTAAAGGATGCAGATAAGAGGGGAGTTCTTAATATAGCAGAAGAACTTGGTGAATTGATTGTAGGTTCAAGGGAAAGAAGTATACCACTGGATAAGCTTCAGGATGGAACCTTCACAATTACAAATTATGGAGCTATAGGAGCCTCCTTTGGGGTACCAGTTATAAGATATCCAGAATCAGCTATACTTGGTGTTGGTAAGATTACTAAAAAGCCAGTTATAGATGATAATGATGAAATAGTAATAAGACACATGATGCCTATATCCTTATGTATAGATCATAGGATAATTGACGGAGGAGACGCAGGTAGATTTCTAAATAAGCTTAAGGCATATCTTAAGGACCCAATGCTTCTCCTAATGAGTTAAGGAGGATAAGGCTATGAAAGAATATGATATTGTTGTTTTAGGTGGTGGTCCAGGCGGTTATGTGGCAGCTATAAAAGCTGCCCAGCTTGGTGCCAAAACTGCATTGATAGAAAAAGAAAAGGTTGGCGGGGTGTGTCTTAATATAGGCTGTATACCAACAAAAACTCTGCTAAGAAGTGCAAAGGTATATGAAGATTTAATGAATAGCGAAAAGTTTGGTATAGATATTCTTGATAAATCCTCAGTGAAAATTAATTGGCCCAATATGCAAAAGAGAAAAGATGGTATAGTAAGCAGACTTACAGGTGGCGTAAAGATACTTCTAAAGCAAAATGGTGTAGATGTATATGATGGTTTTGGAGAGGTTGTAGATAAAAACACCATTAAAGTTAATGATGAAACCATCAAAACAAAAAATTTAATAGTGGCAACTGGTTCATCTGCAGCTATACCAAAAACTCCTGGTTTAACAGAAGCTTTTGAGAATGGATATGCTATAACAAGCACTGAAGCACTATCCCTTGATAAAGTTCCTAAGGATTTTATCGTAATAGGTGGAGGAGTAGTTGGAGTAGAATTTGCAGCACTATATAATGCACTTGGGAGCAATGTAACTATTCTTCAGAGATCTCAAATCCTGCGTACTTTAGATAAGGATGTAAGAGAAACCTTGGAGAAGATTTTAAAAAACAAAGGCATAAACCTTGTATATGGGGTGGATATTGAAAGATACGAAAACAATAATATAATTTGCAAGGTTAATGGAGAAGCTAAAACCTTTAGTGCAGATAAAATACTAATAAGTATGGGCAGAACTCCAAATCTTAAAGGAATTGAGAAGTTAAACTTAGATATTCAAAAAGGTGCTATAGTAACTGATGAAGGACTAAGAACCAATATTCCTGGTGTGTACGCAATAGGCGATGTAAATGGAAAGTATATGCTTGCTCATGTAGCATCAGCGGAAGGAATTATTGCCGTGGAAAACATCATGGGCAAGAATGAAAAAATAAATTATGATAAGGTTCCTTCATGCATCTATACCTTCCCAGAGGTAGGCGTAGTTGGACTTACTGAAGAGGAAGCTATAAAGAGAGGCCATAAGGTAAAAACAAGCTTATTTCCTATGACTGCCAACGGAAAAGCTATGGCAGAAGGAGATACCGACGGCTTTGTAAAGATAGTTGCTGACGAAAAATATGGTGAAGTATTAGGTGTTCATATTATAGCATCCCATGCTACTGATATGATTGCAGAAGCTGTAACCACTATGGAGCTTGAAGGCACTGTCTATGATTTAGCAAAAGCAGTGCATCCTCATCCAACCCTCTCAGAGGTAGTAATGGAGGCTGCTCATGGCGCTATTGATAAGCCAATTCATATATTTAGAAAGTAAATAAAGTAAAAAATCAACCCTAAGTATAGAACTTAGGGTTGATTTTTTATGCAATAAAAATTAGTAAAACATACACTCTATAAAATTATCCTTAGTTATTGCTGAGAAAAACTGAGAAAACTCGGTAAAATCTAGAGCCTCACGTATATCCTCTTCTTTGTAATTTATGTCTCTGAGAATTGCCTCTAGCTCACAGACATCCCTATTGCCGAAAAAGTCTCCAAAGATTTTTATACCTTTAATGACCCCATCTTTAACATCCAAGTTAAGTTCTAATTTGCCACCATCAAATCTCATAGACTTCTGTATATCAAATTCAGGAGATGCTCCATAATTCCATTCCCATTTTAGATATCTCTCATCCATAAGGTTTTGAATGATATCTAAGTCCTCCTGCTTCAATATAAGTTCTTTTTCACTATAATTTTCATCCCCGGTTAAAAATTTTAATAGAGTAGCTTTAAATTCTTCAATAGTTATCTTATTTTCTAAATAAGGATACACATTGGTTACTCTACTTCTAACAGATTTTATTCCCTTAGAAGCTATTTTATCCATTTTAACGTTAAGAGCATTAGCTACCACAGAAAGATCAGAATTAAAAAGTATAGTACCATGGTGCAGCAGTCTGTTTTTGTGATAATACTGTGCATTTCCAGAGAATTTTTTACCGTCTATAGTTATGTCATTCCTTCCTGAAAACTCTGCTTTTATTCCGAACTTTTCTAGAGCTGAAATTACAGGCTCTGTAAATTTTTTAAAGTTGCTTACAGAATCTTTCTCGTTATTTACTACAAAAGTAAAATTTAGATTTCCCAAGTCATGATATACAGCTCCACCACCGGAAAGTCTTCTAACCACGTTAATATCAAAGTCTTTTATATATTTTGCATTTATTTCTTCTATAGTATTTTGATTTCTTCCAATAATAACAGAAGGTTCATTTTGCCATAAAATTATGTAATCTTCTTTAGGATCCAGATATTTTACGGCATATTCCTCTAAGGCTAGATTAAAATGAGGGTCTTTGCATGTGTTTCTAATACTTATCATAATTAAAACTCCTATCTGATAAAAATTATTATTTGATATTAATTAAAATGTTTTCAATATTGTATATTTATATTATATAATCTAAACCCCATATCTGTATAGAATAAGTGCATTAAAATTCTCACATTTTTAAACAAACCGTAAAATTATTTGCAATATTAAAATAGTTACCATTTTGTAACCGATTGCCTAAAAGTTTGAAGTATAATTTGATGTAAAGTTTTACAAAACAGTATAATATTTAAAATAAAATAAAATGAAATGAAAAGGAGGAATGCATAAGTTTAGTACAAATCAGGTATTGTGGTTGATGAAGATTAGTGATTTTTAAAATATAAAATAGTTATTTATAAATATAAAATAGGAGAGTTTTTATGGAAGAGAATGAAAAAGTTAAAACTAAAAAAATAAAAAGAATTTGTATATTTCTAATATATGAAATTGTCATAATTGTAATCACAGTACCAATACTGACCTTCTATGGACCTTTTAATAATATAAAAAGAACTATAGTGGGTACAGCTATGTTTACAATGAGACATCAAAGGATTGCCACCACCTTTATGTCAAAGAAAGACATAGATGAGATTTTAAAATCAAAGGATACCATAGCGCTAAATGAGAGTGAAAATATACAGGATATAGATTTAAAGCGTAAAAAAGATAATACTATAGAAAAGTATGAGGTTCATGGAAAAAGATTTGATGGTTATATTCTTGAAATTAAAGATAAAGAAAGACTAAGAGTTGGAATCACGAAATACAAGAATAAGAGAGGACAGAGAACCTCAGAAATAGCAAAGCAAAATGGAGGCATAGCTGCTATAAATGGAGGAGGGTTTACTGACGTATCATCTTCTGGTAAAGAATTTATAGGTACTGGTGCGGTGCCAGAAGGTATTGTTATTAGTAATGGTGAGGTAGTTTTTAGCAGTATAGATTATGATGAAAAGACAGAAGTTGCTGCCTTTACTAAAGAAGGGGCATTAATTGTAGGAAGTCATAGCGTTAATGAGCTAAAGAAGCTTGATGTAAGAGAGGCTGTATCTTTTAATAGAACTTTAATTATGAATGGAAAAGGGCTTATTCAGGATGATGGTGGTCAAGGAATACAGCCTAGAACAGCAATAGCGCAGAAAAAAGATGGAACTGTACTGATGTTGGTAGTAGATGGGAGACAGGGGTTTAAACAAGGTGCCTCATTAAGAGAAGTTCAAGATTTACTTCTCAAAATGGGTGCTTGGAATGCTGCAAATCTAGATGGTGGTTCATCATCTACCATGTACTACAATGGGAAAATAGTAAATAGACCGTCAGATAAGGAAGGCGAAAGAACTGTTGCAACAGTAATGTATGTTAAGGAATGAGGGAGAGAATGAAGGTGATAAAAAAACTCATAATTTGGACAGTGATACCAATATCCATTGAATTATGTGCGTTCATGTATGTAGATAAATCCTACTTATCACAGAGCAATGTGGTAGAAATTGTGAAGGTAAATGATAAGATAGAAGAAAAGCCAAAGCTGCAAAATATAAGCATTAGTGATAAAGCAAAGGATATAAAGGTGTCCTATGATGGAAAGTATGTATCTTATGAAGAAGATGGAAGTTTAAAGTTATTGGATTTTAACTCTGGAGATTTAATAAATATAGAAAAGGATAAAAATAATTTGATTTCCTATTATACCTGGCTTCCAGATAGAAATCGGCTGTATATAGCTGAAAAGGTGACTTCCAATGGAGGAAGACCACTTATTAAAATGTATTCTTATGATGTAGATAAAAAAGAAAAGTATGAATGGGTTGATAATCATGAGAATAAAACGGAAATAGAACTTCAAAGCAAGCTTAGTGAAGTTAAAGAAATAGCAATGTCAACACTAAGCAGCTTGGCCTATATTAAAATTGAAAATCCTGATAAGAAATATAGTATATATAGAATTAATGTAATGACTCAACTTGAAAAAGTTAAACTTAAAAATACTCAGGTAGGCAAAATCGGAGTTACTACTACAGATGACAGGCTAATATATGAGGATAAAAAGCTCAATAGATTAATTATTGAAGGATATAACAATGCAAAAAAGCCTCTAGATAATCTTTTGTTTTTAGGGGTAGATTATGATAACTTGATTTATTTAGGAGTGAAACAAGAAGAAAAAATAAGCGAAATATTATATGGAAACGTAGATGAGCCAATAGAGAAGTGGAGCAAAGTAAAATTAGATAAAAGTACTGAAAGGGAGCAACTACGTGTTACACTAAATGGCCAAGTGTACTTAGATAGCTCTGAAAATCATGAACTAATAGATTTGAAGACAAATAAGAAATCTACATATGAAGGAAAGTTGGTTGCCATCTGTGAAAATTCAATAGCTTATCTTAATAATGGTAAACTATATAAGGTTCCTGTAAAATAAAACGAAAAGAAGCTCTAGATACTAGGCTTCTTTTCGTTTTATACCAATAATAGCTGAAGGCTCCTTATGCCAGGAATTTATACAATAAAATAGTGATTTTATATTTAAACCATGTATAAATTTATTAATGAAATGGAACAATTAATTACACATGGCAAGTATAGAAATATTTGTTATAACAGCCTGCTAAAATAATGGCTTTAGGTGGTGATAGTGTTGGAGGTTTCTTCTATTCGGGTTTATGAAGGGAATAATATAAAAAGAAGAAAGAAATGTATGAAGGTTACTTTAGAAGGAGCTCAAGCTAGAGAAATTATAAAGTATCTCAAGGCCTATTTTAGAATATGCTTTGCACTTGGCTTTAAGGAACAGCTAGTAAGCATGGATAAAAATGAAAAGCAATATAACCTATGGATTAGCTATTCTAGAGAGGAATTATCAAAATTTATATTAAACAACATAATAAACTATTGGAATAATGAAGAAAGACTGGTGGAGAAGGCAGCTGGCTTAGTTAAGGAGGGATTTGTGCAGAGTATAGTTGATACTTGGACACTAAAGGGAAATTCTCTAATTGAGCTAGGAGAAGGGATATATCAATTAGGATATGGGAAAAATTCTGTAGTGATTAGCAGCAGTTATCAGAGCTATGAAAACATGGCTCAGGTTGAAATTACAAGGAATAGATCTACCCTATGGAATTTATTAAGATATTCTCATATACCAAAGGTAGATGGAAAGGTTATATACAGTGGAGCACATATTAAAGAAACAGAAAATATGAAGTTTCCTGTTAATATAAGAAGCATTGAAAAAAATATGGATTTAAAAATATCCATAGGAGATAAAGAAGAGCTTAATAGAGTACTTGATAATATGATGAAAATGTATACCAGAGTATTTGTTTATAGTGGAGTTATAAACTACAGAATAATCTGCTTTCATGGTGAGATAGGAATAATATATAAAAATAATGATGGTGTTTATAAAAAAGTTGAGCTTACTAATAAAAAGCTTGAAGTTTTAGAGGTAGTTGATGTAATAGAGAGATTGAAGGATTTTTGTAGGGAAGTATACGAAACACTTGAAATTGAATTTATGTATGTAGACTTAGTGGATGATGAGGAATTAAAAATAGTTGATGCTGGAAGTGTATTTGATAATGCAGAAGAAATTAAGGATATTCAAAACCAAGTGGTAGAGTATTTTGTTGCGACTATGGAGGAGCGAGGGGTTGGAGGAATTCCAATTATATCGATAACTGGAACCAATGGAAAGACCACAACCTCAAGATTAACCTATCATATGTTGAAATTGTTAGGCTATAATGTAGGCTTAACCTCAACAGGTGGAGTATATATAGGAGATAAAAAAATTAAAAATGGAGATACTACTGGGTTCTTGAGTGCTAAGGAAGTACTTAGAAATAGTAGTGCAGAAATAGCTGTACTTGAAACTGCAAGAGGTGGCCTTTATAAAAATGGACTTGGCTATGAAAAGGCTATGGCGGCAATAATAACTTCTCTTTCCGAAGACCATATTGGCATGGATGGAATTAAGAATATTAAAGATTTGCTTGATATAAAGAGTGTTGTTCTTGATGAAGTAGAAAGTGATGGTAAACTTATTGTAAAGTCTCAAAAGGAACTTGTGGAAAAAGTAAATGGCAGAAAAAATGTATGCTTGTTTTCCATAGAAAAGGATGAATATATAAAAAGGCATTTAGAAAATAATGGAGAAGTATTATATCTTGAAAGTGGAAATATTGTTTGGTATAAGAATGGTAGAAAGGTTTTTAGTATAGATGTAAAGGAAATTCCTTTCACATATAATGGTATATCACTTTCCAATATCCTTGATATAATGGCATCAGTGGCTGCTATAGAAGCAGTTTATGGAGATATAAGTTCTATTTTTGATTCTTTAAAAAAGCTCCAATGCGATTTAATAATAAATCCAGGAAGGCAAAATATACTTCAAATTAACAACTTTAATGTAATATTAGACTATGGACATAATTCTGAAGCTTTTAATCAAGTACTTACTATTGCTTGCTCGCTAAATCCAACGAAGATTACTTCCATTATCGCTGCACCTGGAGATAGGATGGATAAATATATAGAAGAGCTGGGAAGTATAGCAGCTAGGTACAGTGATTACATAATTATTAGGGAGCAGGAGGACTTAAGAGGAAGAAAGCAGGGAGAGAGTGCTTCATTAATTGAAAAAGGAGTGCTTGAAGCAGGCTTTAGCAAAAAGAATGTAAAAATAATTTTTAAGGAAGAAGAAGCGATTGTTTATGCCCTAGAAAGGGCGGAAAAGGGTGAAATTATTGTTTTATTTACTCAATGCCTTAATGTTATAATTCCAGCTATCAATAGCTTTTTAGAAGTTTCTGGTTATGAGAAAGTAGGAGAAGGTTTAGACTTTTCTCATTAACATATAGGTTATAGATAAATTGCCCCTGTGTAAATCACAGAGGCAATTTGTTTTAGCGACTATAGTCTAATATTTTAACTACATTTTCACCTTCAAGTTCATTTTCTAGTTTTAAGGTTGAACTGGGGACTCTATCACCATTTTGCATATGAGTCAAAAAGGTCTCTACTCCTTCTATAGGAAAGGTCACTGAAGGAGTCTTAAAGTGCATTGGAATTACAATATGAGGGTTTAGGAGTTTGCAGACAGCAGTAGCCTCTTTACCGTCTATAGTATAATTTCCACCTACGGGAATAAATAGCACATCAACATGACCTATTTGATCTGCATCTGCAACAGTAAGTATATGTCCTAAATCACCTAGATGACAAATTCTATAATCATCCATTTTGAAAACATATATTACATTTTCCCCTCTTTTTGCACCTTTTACATTATCATGATAGGAAGGTACTCCAACTATATCAATATCACACTCGTTAAAAAAGCCTACTCTATCTAGAATATGAGGAGTTCCTTTTATTTTTTCTATATAATCATGATCGAAATGATGATGGCTTATAGTAACTACATCTGCTTCACCATCATACACTTTATATCCTACTGAACCATCAAAGGGATCAGTAAGCAGGCACCTGCCTTTTGAATCTTTTACTAAGAATGAAGAATGACCAAGCCATGTAATTTCCATGATAAAATCTCCTTTTCAAGTTAATACACACTCCATAGTATATCCCGAAAATAATCTAAATATAGGGATATTATAACTAATTGTTAAGATCATCTTTTAATGTGTTAATTTCATTTTCCAAACAAGCTTTATCTATAGGACTGATAAAAGTAAAATTACAGCTAAGTCCATTGTTAAACATTTCTAGTGCTTTCGATGAATCGCCTAGTGCTTTAAGAGTTTTTCCGTAATAGTAGTAAGCAGTAGCAAAAGTAGGATTTTTTGATATAACATCTTTATAAATTTCAGCTGCTTTTTCATAATCCTCTAAAAAGTAGTAATTCATACCTAGGTTGTCCAAGATTCCTAAATCAGTATTGCTGTAATCATAGGCTTCTTTATTAAATTCTAAAGCTTTTGAGTAATCTCCATTAAGTATCAAATAGTAGCCTAGGTTTTGATAAACAGTTGAGTTTTTATATCCTTTACTTATGAGCTGCTCTAGTAATTCAATAGCTTTTGGCAAATTGTTTTTCTTCCACATTATTAGTGAAAGATTTAATCCAATAGTAATTTCGTCTTTAGGAAGCAGCTTTGCTGTTGATACCTCATTAAGTATTTTTTCAGCCTTATCAATTTCACCATTTCTTATAAGTACATAGGTATACATTATTTTTATAGATGGCTTGCAGTGTTTAAAATTATATGCTTTTTCATATAATTTCATAGCTTCAGCAGTTTCAGCATTTGAATATTTCTTATTGGCTTTAACAAAAAGGAATATTGGCATATTGCTGTAAAGCAGGTATGTAATAAAGGCAATTATTAAAAGAATTAGCACTATTTTAGTCATTTTTTTCTCCTTTCACTGGTCACACTGGGTAACTTATTCGTGCCGGTTCCCACCAGCAAGTGTCCGGGGTAATTTTTAACGCAAATTCTCATTTGCTAAATTACCCGTTGAAGGTCATTTAGACCTTCAACCCAGTATAATTAATTATTATTTAAATTATAGCAGAAATTTAGATAATTTGTATTCAACTCACATAATGAAGTTACAGATTATTTACAAGAAGTTATTTTTTATAAAAGGCCGATAGAAGATAAGTTTTAGTTTTGTTGAAAATGCTAAGGATTAATTGTACAATAAGTGTGAAAAAACAATTGATACAAATGCTTTAGAAATTTAGGGGGATCACATGGATATAATTTTAGCTTTTATTTTTTGCTTCGTTATGCTAATAACCAGTGTATTTATGGGAGTTTTTGTAGGGTATCCTTTAATCTTAGGGCTTATAATTTTTATAATTATAGCCTGCAGAAAAGGCTTTAAGCTTTTAGATGTAATAAAGATGACTTACAGAGGCGGGAAAAAATCTTTAATAGTTCTAGAAATTTTTGTGCTTATTGGTGCAATAACTTCCAGCTGGATGGCTTCAGGAACTGTGCCAGCTATAGTGTATTATGGAATGAAATTTTTAAATCCAAAGTTTTTTATACTTTCAGCATTTATAATCAGCTCCATAGTTTCCTTTTTAATTGGTACTTCCTTTGGAACTATAGGTACTGTAGGAGTTGCACTTATGGTTATGGCTAGAAGCGGAGGCGTGAATCCGGTTATAGTTGGAGGAGCAATACTCTCTGGAGCATACTTTGGAGATAGATGTTCACCTATGTCCTCTAGTGCCAATTTAGTAGCTCATATAACTGACACTGAGCTTTATGATAATATTAAAAACATGACCAAAACATCTATAGCAGCTTTTGTAATCTCATGTATTTTATATGTTGTATTTTCCTTTGAATTTCCACTAATATCCTCAGGCAGCAGTATAACGGATGAAATTATTAGAATATATAATGTGAGTTATTTAACCTTGATACCAGCCCTTATAATATTAGTGTTGTCCTTTTTTAAGATTAATGTTAAAAAGCTTATGGCGTTAAGTATTGCCGCAGCTTCATTAATAGCAATTGTAATTCAACATAATACTATCTATGATTTAATTAAATCTATTATCTTTGGATATAGTATGAGTGAGGCTAGCACACTAAGCAGCATAATAAAAGGCGGGGGTATATTGTCCATGCTAAAGATTGCTTTAGTTGTGTTTATATCCTCTGGCTTTACAGGAATTTTTGAGGAAACCAATATGCTGAGCGTTGTAGAAGATATAATTAAAAAGCCAAGCACAAGAGCAGGATTGTTCTTTACTAATATTTTAGTGAGTATTGCTACAGCGGCCTTTGGATGTAGTCAAGCTCTGGCTGTAATACTTACCCACCTATTGATTAAGGAAGGGTATAGCGAGAATGGAATTAGCAATAGTGAGCTTGCATGTGATATAGAAAATACAGCTATTGTAATATCCCCTTTAATACCTTGGAATATTGCTGGGCTAGTTCCCTTAACAACTTTAGGAGTAGGACTTGGAGCTATTGTTTTTAGCTTATATCTTTTCCTATTGCCTATATTAAATTTTATAAGCTTATTTTTAAAAGATAAGGTCAAAACTGCATAAATAAAAGCCTTCAGTTAGCTGAACTGCTCACTAAAGGCTTTTTATTTATTTTCTTAGACTGGATTCCCGGACAATAAGTTCAGGGATAAGCAGTTTATTTTCAAAGGTATTAGTTTTATTCTTTAGCTTATCCATAAGTATTTCTCCAGCAACTTTTCCTAGTTCAAAGGTATTAATCTTCAGACAAGTAAGAGGTGGATCCATATAAGGTGCTAATGGAAAATTATCAAAAGTTAATATTCCTATATCCTCAGGAATTCTTAGTCCTTTTTCTTTTACAGCTTTAAGCACGCCAAAGGCAGTATAATTGTTTATGCAAATTACTGCATCGGGTGGATTATCCATGGATAATAAGTCCCTCATAAGTCTGTAGCCATCCTCTTCTGTACCTAAACCACCTTTTATGTAACCTTGATTTTCTCTTATATCCAGCTTATCTAATACTTTTTTGTAGCCTAGAAGTCTGCTGAAGGAAACAGGTTCATCCTTTGTGCCACCAATGAAGGCTATATTAGTATATCCTTGTTCTAAAAGATGATTTGCTGCTAATTCACCGCCAACAGTATTATCTATATCTACCCAGCTAGCTTTATTCTTTTCCTTTGGCTTACCAATTATAACATAAGGAAATTCACTTTCATTTAACTCCTGTATGATATCCTTATTTACAATTGAAACATGTATTATAAGACCATCTACCTTTTTGCTATAAACGAATTTATTTAAAAAATGCTCATTTGAATCTAAATAACTTATATTGCCTAGAGTAAGATCATAGGCACTGGAGAGAACTATGCTTTGAGCACCTCCAATAATATCATAAAAAAAAGGATCTAAAAAGTTATCCTTGCTAGAGGTATTTATTAAAAAGCCTACATTAAAACTACTTTGCATGGCCAATTGCTTTCCAATACTATTTGGTGTATAGTTCATCTCTTTAAGAATAGCTCTAATTCTAATCTTTGTTTCCTCGGAAATAAGAGGACTATCATTTACAACTCTAGACACTGTAGAAGGGGCTACCCCTGCAGCTTTTGCTATATCATTAATTGTAACAGCCATTTTTCTTCCACCTTTACTTATTTATGCAAACGTTAGCAATTATTATTATATCATTTTAAATCAGGTATTCAAGTAGAAATAATTTGTCGTTTATGATAAGTGAAAGTAATAATTCAGAATATACTGTCAAATGGTGTATAAAATAAAGTTTCGCATAAAACTATTGACATTTGAAATTTTATTTCATATAATTAAACCATAAGATATACAAATAAATTTCAAACGCGTTTGAAAAGGATTGTACATTGTATTTATTTGAAAAGGAGGAAAATCTTATGGCAGATAATAATTTATCCCCTAGAGTTATTGCAGATAATATTCTTCAAAAAATTGGGGGAAAAGATAATGTAGCGTCACTAACTCACTGCATGACTAGATTAAGAATGGTGCTTAAGAATAATGACCTTGCAGATAAGGACGGCATTAAAAAGATTGAAGGAGTTCTAGGACTTGTAGAACAATCTGGACAGCTTCAAATTATATTAGGACCAGGAAGAGTTGCAAAGGTATCACAAGAGGTTGGACAAATGACAGGACTTCAAGTTGGTGAACTTGATGAGGCGGCAGTCAAAAAGGCAGAAATAAAGGCTAAAAATGCTACTCCTTTCAAGAATATATTAAGAAAGATCTCCAGTATTTTTATTCCACTTATACCGGCTTTTATAGGTTGTGGACTTGTTACAGCAATATTAAATATAGTTCTTAAATATAATGCACCTTTTGCAGCAGGTCCAACTGCTGGAATATTAAAAATTATAGGAAATGCAGTTTTCTTTGGATTAAGCCTATTTGTAGGTGTTAATGCAGCAAAGGAATTCGGTGGTTCACCAATGCTAGGTGGTGCAATGGCTGCAATTCTTACTCATCCAGACCTTGCCAAGGTAACTATTGGAGGTAAGGCTCTAGTACCTGGAAGAGGCGGAGTTATAGCTGTATTACTAGTTGTTGCTTTTAGCAGCTGGCTTGAAAAGAAACTTAGAAAGGTTGTTCCAGAAGTTTTAGATTTGTTTTTAACTCCACTACTTACACTGCTAATATCTGGCTTTGTTGCACTACTAGTACTTCAACCAGCAGGGGGAGCTATATCTGATGCTATAGGAAATACAGTTAAAGTTGCAATCAAGGGTGGTGGCGCCTTTACTGGATTTATACTAGCAGGAACTTTTTTACCACTTGTTATGACAGGGTTACATCAAGGATTAACTCCAATTCATGCTGATTTGTTAAAGACTACAGGACAAACCCTTCTGTTACCAATATTGGCTATGGCAGGAGCTGGTCAAGTTGGCGCAGCTATTGCAGTACTTGTTAAGACAAAGAATAATAGATTAAAGAAAACTATATGGTCAGGACTTCCAATAGGTATATTAGGGGTTGGAGAACCATTAATATATGGTGTTACTTTACCACTAGGTAAGCCATTTATAGGAGCCTGTATAGGTGGTGCATTTGGAGGAGCATTTATTGCAGCTATGAAAGTAGGGGCAATAGCAATGGGATTATCAGGACTTCCATTAGCAGCACTTGTAAGTAGCCCAGCTAAATATATTATTGGTGTTGTAATAGCGTACGCAGGTGGCTTCATTGCAACTTATCTATTAGGATTTGAAGATCCACAAGAATAGTAAAATGTTAAGAGGAAAGTAGATTTAATATGTAATAAAATATATTTTCTACTATCCTCTTTGTTTTTTAAAATAATTCCATGAAAGATGGAGGAGAAAACATGGGAAAAGGAATCTCGATTTTTTTAGGCATGAATTATTCTCTGAAAGAAAATAAAAATTACATTATGAAGGCAAAGAAAGAGGGCTTCAGTAGTGTATTCACTTCTCTACATATACCAGAAGCTGATTATGAAAATGCTATTAATGAATTTAGGGAAATTGCCGAATTAAGTAAAAGTTTAGATATGAATATTATTGCTGATATATCACCACGAGCTTTTGAATATTTACATTCAGATATGAATAATTTAGGTGCCATCAAGGAACTTGGGGTATATGGAATAAGAGTAGACTTTGGCTTTTCAGCACAAGAAATAGCTTCCTTTACCAAAAATCCATACGGATTAATGATAGAAATAAATGCAAGTACAGTTACGAAGAAGTTTTTAGAAGAACTTCATAGTTATAATCCAGAATATAGCAGGCTTCAAGCGTGTCATAATTATTACCCAAGATTAAACACAGGCATATCAGTAGATACAATGCTTAAAAAAAACATTATGCTTAAAAATAGAGGAATGAAGGTATCAGCGTTCATACCTTCTCTAGTAAATAAAAGAGGACCAATATATGAAGGACTTCCAACTTTAGAAAGGCATAGATTTTTAAAACCTGAAATTTCAGCAAAACATTTATACGCTTTAGGATTAGATGATGTTATTTTTGGAGACAGCATTCCAAGTACTGAGGAGATAGAAGCAGTTGGAAGAGTAAATGAAAAAGCCTTACAGTTAAGCATAGAGTTGCTTAATCCGTCGGAGCTTGAAAATAAAATCATCTTTGAACACATCCATGAAAATAGACCAGATTCTGCTGAGGATGTTGTTAGATCTACTAGTTCTAGGTTAGTTCTAAAGGGAAATAATTCAATTATTCCTCATGATAACATAGCAAGAACTAAAGGGTGTGTAACCATTGATAACTGTAAGTACTTAAGATATTGTGGCGAATTGCAAGTGTGCAAAAGGGATTTAGAACCTGATAATAGAGTAAATGTGGTAGGGAAGGTAGTGGATGAGGAACTTTTCCTAATTGACTTTATAGAAGATGAATCAAGATTTGAATTTATAACTACAAGTATTAATGAAGTTTTTTAATATAAATAAACTTAGCAGTAGAAAACGCAGATATATTTTACTTAAGGAGGTGTGTTTACTCTTTTTTTGGAGTAGATTATTATGAAGATTGAAAGTTTGGAAAAATTAGTTACTGAAGGTAGAAACCCAGATACAATGAATATAGATAGCGTAAGCACTCTAGAAATGGTTGAAATGATGAATATGGAAGATAAGAAAGTTGCCTTGGTTGTAGAAAAAGCAAAGGTAAGCATAGCAAAAGCCATAGATGTGATAGCTGAAAGGCTAAAAAGAGGCGGCAGGCTTATATATATGGGCGCAGGTACTAGCGGAAGACTAGGAATCCTTGATGCTTCGGAGTGCCCTCCAACCTATGGAGTATCAGATGAATTAGTTCAAGGTATTATTGCTGGTGGATATACAGCTATATTCAAAGCTGTTGAAGGTGCAGAAGATGATGCAGAGCTTGGGAAAAAAGATTTAATAGAGAAAAATTTAAAAGAAAATGACGTAGTATGCGGTATAGCAGCATCTGGAAGGACACCTTATGTCATTGGAGCCATGAAGTACGCGAAGGAAGTAGGAGCTGCAGTAATAAGTGTGACTATGAATCCTGAAAGTGAAATGGCTAAGATATCAGAAGTACCTATTTCTGTTGTTGTAGGTCCAGAGGCTGTTATGGGGTCAACAAGAATGAAATCAGGAACGGCTCAAAAGATGGTTCTAAATATGCTGTCTACTGGAGCAATGATAAAACTAGGCAAGGTGTATGGAAATCTTATGGTAGATGTAAAAGCATCCAATGAAAAATTGTACACTAGAGCAAAGAGAATAGTTATGCTAGCTACTGATAAGTCTGAGGAAATTGTAAATAAGTATCTTGAGGAAACAGACTTTGATGTAAAATTAGCTATCCTTATGATTATAACAGGACTAAAAATAGAGGAAGCTAAAAAACTCCTATCAGAAAATGAAGGATATGTGCAAAAAGCTATTGATGCAGCAAATAATATATAGAGATATAGTTAAAAAGCTTTGATTTGAAATGATAATCAAAGTTTTTTATTTTTGTTAAACATTAGTTTTAATTGCAAGTATCTTTACATGGCGTAATTAAAATATTTCATAAATAAATTGGAAATTTTGTTAGAAAAGTTATGGAAAATTAGTTAGATAAAAGTATAATAGAGTTTAGATGAAAATATATCCAAAGTTAGAAAGAGGTAAAAGTCCTAAATGGACTTTTACGGGTAATCTGCCGATGGGAATCGGCATGAATAGATTACCCAGTGTTTCGAGTGAAAGGAGAAAATATCTATGAGCATAACAAAGAAATTTTTAGCAAATACAAAAAGTGGGCTTAAGGTAGAGAGCTATACTTTAAGTAATTCTAATGGGATGGAAGTGGATATACTTAACTTAGGAGGAATAGTATACTCCTTAAGGGTACCAGATCGTAATGGCAGAATAGATGATGTAGTGCTAGGATATGATGACATAGAAAGTTATTTAAAGCCAAGAGGGGCATACTTTGGAGCTATTGTAGGACGTCATGCTAACAGAATTGGGGATGCTTGCTTTGAACTTAATGGTATTGAGTATAAGCTGGCAAAAAATGATGGAGAAAATCAACTACATGGTGGTATAAAGGGCTTTGATAAGGTTATATGGCAGGCAAAAGTAATTGGTGGGGATAATGAAAAACTGCAGCTTTCATATTTAAGTAAGGACGGAGAAGAGGGGTTCCCAGGCAATCTAGAAGTAAAAGTAATCTATAGTGTTACAGAGGAGAATGAACTTAAAATAGAATATTATGCAGCAGCCGATAAGGATACTGTAGTAAATCTCACAAACCATTCTTATTTTAATTTAACTGGGCAAGCTTCAGGGGACATACTAAATCATAAGGTCATGATAAATGCAGATAAATTTACTGTGAATGATGATAAAGCTTTGCCTACTGGAGAAATCTTAGAAGTTCAGGGAACTCCAATGGATTTTACTAGCTTAACTGAAGTGGGTAAGAATATAAACAGTAATTATGACCAAATAGTTTTTGGCTCTGGTTATGATCATAACTGGGTGCTTAATACAAAAGGTGATATATCTAAAATGGCAGCAGAGGTTGTTGATGAGAAAAGTGGAAGAGTGTTAGAGGTTTACACCACAAAACCAGGTGTTCAACTTTATACAGGAAACTTCCTTCATGAAGCTGAAACAGGTAAAGGTGGAGTAAAATATGATAAGAGAAGTGGATTATGCCTTGAAACTCAATATTTTCCTAATGCCTTAAAACATAAAAACTTCCCTTCTCCAATACTTAAGGCAGGAGAACAATATAGACATGTTACAATATATAAATTTACTTTAGCAAAATAAATAATCGCAGCATAAACGCAACTTTTATATTTTCATACATATAAAGGTTGCGTTTATGCTTTAAAAACGTCATTTCATGCCTTTACTATTGAAATGTTTTTACCATGTTTTATAATTATAGTATATATATGGCTTGGATGGGGGATTTTATGAGAAAGAGATATTTTGTTATTGGGTGTATTTTAATTTTTATTGTGTCGTTAGTTACTGTACTGTGCATTCATGAAAGAGAGGCTCATAAGGATGTATGCAATCTTAAAGTTTACAAGGCTATCTTAGGGTGTAAAGTTCGGCCTGTAAAAGAGATGAAAATGAGGGTAGGAGAAAATGAATACTTAATACCTTTACCAAAATCAGCTGCAAGAGTTCAGGATGAAATATTTGTTACAAGGACAACAGATTTAGACGAATATTTTGATAAAACATTACCTGCCAGCGGATGGAAAAGATATGATAATTTTGGAGATGTCCATGTAATTAAGAATGATAATGGAAAAGATACTGTATTGTTTTTAGCAAAGCCTTATTCAAAGTCATATATGATGATAAATTATAAGAGTTTATAGAATTTAAACATAGAAATTCATTGACATTTTTCCCTATTTATAATAAAATTTAAACAATATAAAGTATAAAAGCTACGATGAGGAAAAGTACTTAGATTATGAACTTGCAGAGAGTGGGGATTGGTGGAAGCCCACAGGGAAGGTTTAAGGAAAATCACCTCTGAGCTGAAAGCTGAATATATAGTAAGCGTATCCGTAATCCTGCGTTAAAGGATAGAGTATGTTGGTACTTTAAATTGAACCATAGGTGGTTTTGCGAATTCACTTCGTCCTATTTGGGCGGAGTTTTTTTATTTTTTTCTATTGTAATCCACATAGCATGGCTCAGTGTATATCAGCATTATCAGAGTACTAGGGAAATAGTTTTTTCTTTGCTATGTTTAAGAAAAATTATACAATAAGTATTTATGTCAATAATTAAGATAAGCAATATGAAAGGAGATCAAATTATGTACAAAAAAGTTGATTCTTCTAAGGGCTTTGTAGATATGGAGAAAGATATACTAAAGCTTTGGGAAGAAAGAGATGTTATTAAAAAGAATTTTGATATGAATGAGGAAGGCGAGTACTTCACATTCTATGATGGACCTCCAACAGCTAATGGAAAGCCACATATAGGTCACGTTATAACAAGAGTTATGAAGGACCTTATACCAAGATACAAGGTAATGAAAGGATATAGAGTTTTAAGAAAAGCTGGCTGGGATACTCATGGACTTCCAGTAGAGCTTGAGGTTGAAAAATCACTTGGTATTTCAGGAAAACCTCAAATAGAAGAATATGGTGTAGAAGACTTTGTTAAGAAGTGTAAAGACAGCGTATTTACCTACGTTTCACAATGGAAAGATATGACTGAAAGAGTTGGATATTGGGTAGATATGGATGATCCATATGTAACTTATCATGACAACTATATAGAATCAGAATGGTGGGCATTAAAGAAAATATGGGAAAAAGGACTTATATACAAAGGTCATAAAATAGTACCATATTGCCCAAGATGTGGAACAGCTCTATCCTCTCATGAAGTTGCTCAAGGCTATAAGGATGTTAAGGATAGCTCCATATATGTTAAGTTTAAAGTTAAGGATCAAGATAAATATATACTAGTTTGGACAACTACTCCTTGGACACTTCCAAGTAATGTTGCACTAGCAGTAAATAAGAGCTATGACTATGTAGAAGTAGTTCATAAGGATGAACACCTAATACTTGCAGAATCATTACTCTCAAAGCTTGATGGAGAATATGAAGTAGTTAGCAAATTCAAGGGAGAAGAATTATTAGGCGTTGAGTATGAGCAAATGTTCAAATTTACAACACCTGATAAAAAGGCTTTTTATGTAATCCATGGAGACTTTGTTACATTAACAGATGGTACAGGTATAGTTCATATAGCTCCAGCCTTTGGTGAAGACGATAATCTAGTTGGAAAGAAGAATGATCTTCCTCTAATCAATTTAGTAGATGCTGAAGGTAAATTTGTAAGTGAAGCTGGAGAATGGGCAGGTATTTTTGTTAAAAAGGCTGATCCTAAGATTATTGAATTCTTAAAAGAAGCTAACATTCTTTATAAAACAGAAGGTTTTACACACTCCTATCCTTTCTGCTGGAGATGTGATACTCCGCTTTTATACTATCCAAGAGAATCCTGGTTTATAAAGATGTCAGCAATGAGAGACAATCTTCTTAAGAATAATAACAAGATAAATTGGCTTCCTGATAATGTTAGAACAGGAAGAATGGGTAACTTCCTTGAAAATGTTATAGACTGGGGTATAAGCAGAGAAAGATACTGGGGAACTCCACTTCCAATTTGGGAATGTGAATGTGGTCACAGAGAAATGATAGGCAGCAAGGAAGAATTAAGAGAAAAGGGAATAAATGTACCTGAAGAAATAGAACTTCATAAGCCATATATAGATAATGTAAAATTAGAATGTCCACATTGTCATAAAGAAATGACAAGGGTATCTGATGTTATAGACTGCTGGTTTGACTCAGGTTCAATGCCATTTGCTCAGCACCACTATCCATTTGAAAACAAGGAATTGTTTGAGCAAAATTTCCCAGCACAATTTATATCCGAAGCTGTAGATCAAACAAGAGGATGGTTCTATACACTGCTTGCTATATCTACAGTATTATTTGAGACAAATCCATTTGAGAATTGTGTTGTTCTAGGACACGTGCTAGATAAGAATGGATTAAAGATGTCTAAGCATAAGGGAAATGTATTAAGTCCATGGGTAGCACTAGACAACGAAGGTGCTGATGCTACAAGATGGTATTTCTATACAGCAAGTGCTCCATGGCTTCCATCAAGATTCTATGAAGAAGCAGTTATAGAAGCACAAAGAAAGTTCTTAAGCACTCTTTGGAATGTATATTCCTTCTATGTGCTTTATGCTGAAATAGACCAATTTGATCCTACTAAATATGAGGATTTTGTCAGCGGAAATGTGATGGATAAGTGGATAATGTCAAGACTTAATACATTAATTAAGACTGTTGATGAAAACCTAGCAAATTATAGAATTACTCAAGCTGCACTTTCTATAGAGGAATTTGTAGATGAGCTTTCAAATTGGTATGTAAGAAGAAATAGATCCAGATACTGGAGTGAAGAGCTTACAGATGATAAGATAGGAGCTTATGTTACTCTATATAGAGTATTAAAGAACTTATGCTTTGTAGCAGCTCCATTTGTACCATTTATAACAGAGGAAATATATCAAAATCTTGTAGTTGCATTAGATAGTAGTGCTCCAGAAAGCATACACCTATGCAGATGGCCACATGTTGATGAATCTTCTATAGATGTTGATTTAGAAAATGAAATGGATCTTGCTTACAAAGTTGTTAAACTTGGTAGAAGTGCTAGAAACTCTGCTAATATAAAGAACAGACAGCCGCTTTCAAAGATGCTTTTAAGCACAAAGGTGCTTCCAGAATACTATAGCGATATTATTAAGGAAGAACTTAATCTTAAGGAGGTTGAGCTTGGTTCTGATTTATCAAAGTATGTTAACTTTGAAATCAAGCCAAACCTTCCAGTACTAGGGAAGGCATTTGGTAAGCTTATACCTGGAATAAGAAAAGAATTAGGTACTATGAACCAAATGGAACTTGCTCAGAAGATACAAAACGGAGGCACTGTAGTTATTAATGTTCAAGGAACTGAAATAGAACTTAATAATGACAATCTTCTAGTTACAATGCAGGGACTTGAAGGTTATGCCTTTGCAGGAGAAGGTTCTATAGGAGTTGTTCTTGATACTCATATCACAGATGAGTTGAGAGAAGAAGGACATGTAAGAGAAATTATAAGCAAGATTCAAAACATGAGAAAAGAAAGCGGTTTTGAAGTTGCTGATAAGATAAATCTATATGTTTCAGGTAATGAAATGCTTGAAAAAGTAGTAGAAAAGTTTGAAAATCATATAATGAGAGAAACTCTTGCAGTAGAAGTTGTTTACAATGCTGAAAGAGACTACAATGAAGCTAACATTAATGGAGAAAAGTTTAATTTAGCTGTAGAAGTTGTAAGATAACAAAATTAAAAAAAGAGTATGGATTTATTCCATACTCTTTTTTGATTTTAAGAAGTTAGAAGTTCATAATTAAGATACTTGCGTTCATTTTCAAAAAAATACGAATTATTTTTTTAAAATACATTTATTTATACATGAAATATGTGTTAAAATATTCATGGATATGAAAATAAGGAGGGTGCTTTTATGGATATAGGCTCAAAAATTAAAGAATTGCGAACTAACAAAAATATGACTTTGAAAGACTTAAGTGAAAGCAGCGGATTATCTGTAGGATTTTTATCACAGCTTGAAAGAGGATTGACTACAATCGCCGTGGATTCATTAGAAATTTTAGCAGAGATATTAGAAGTACCATTGACCAATTTTTTCGATATCCCACATAGGAAGGATAAAGTTGTTCTAAGAAATTACGAAAGACAAGTGCTCAGCATAATGGATGGCGGATTTATATACTACAACCTAAGTACTGAGCTTGAAGATAAAAGCTTTCTACCAAAGCTTGTAGAAATACTTCCTCAAAAGGATGAAGAGGAAGTACAGCTTAATAGTCATACTGGAGAAGAGTTTATTTATATATTAGAAGGAATTTTGACCTTATATATTGGAAAAGAAAAATATGAACTCTACCCAGGAGATAGCGTTCATATGAATTCAAACATTACTCATAACTGGGCAAACCATACTAACAAAATCGTGAAGTTAATTGCTGTTAATTCTCCAAATTATTTTAAAGGTGTTAAGTAAGATGGATAAGGTAGTTATTTATATAATCGGAATATTTTTTTTAATAGGCGGAATAGATTATCTCCTAGGAAGCCCTATGAAATTGGGCAACAAGTTTGAAGAGGGCATGAAGACTATGGGAGCATTGGCTCTTGGTATCATAGGATTATATTCCCTGTCTCCTGCTCTTTTAAGCCTGTTAGAGCCAGCAGCAAAGGTATTTTCAAAGGTTACACATATAGACCCTTCTATACTGCCTGCTAGTATCTTTGCAGTAGATATGGGAGGTTATCAGTTATGCACTAATATAACCTTAAATAACAAAATAGGAATATTCTCTGCAGTTGTGATTGCATCTACTTTAGGTACAACAATAAGTTTTACTATTCCGGTGGCGTGCAGTCTTATACAAAAAGAAGATCAGGATTTTTTTGCAAAAGGCATCATGATTGGTATATCTACTATACCATTCGGCTGCTTAGCCGGGGGAATTTGGATGGGAATTAATTTTCTTCAGTTAGTTTGGACACTATTTCCTATATTTATTCTTTCAATTGTTTTGAGTATAGGACTTATTAAAATGCCTAACAGGGTTATAAATGGGTTTAGATATTTTGGTAAATTTATAATGATACTGAGTACTTTAGGCATAATGCTTCAAGGCATACATATTATATTTGGAATTAAGCTGGTACCAACTTTAGTACCCTTTGAGGATAATATGAAATTAGTAGGAAAGATTACCTTTATTTTAGCAGGAGCCTATCCTATGCTTGAGGTGCTAATAAGATTTTTGAAGAATTTCTTTAATAGAATTGCTAGGATACTAGGTGTAGATTCAATATCTATAGTTGCTCTTGTAGGAAATTTAGCTAGTAATCTTTTAGTGTTTGGAAATTTAAGCAGAATGAATTCTAAGGGTAAGGTTATTTGTACCTCAATGGGGGTAAGCTGTGCTTTTGTACTAGGAGGACAAATGGCTTATGTGGCTAGTGTGGAACCAAAGATGATAGGGGCTTATTTCGTAACCAAAATTGTTTCCGGAATACTTAGCTTATTTTTAGCATCAAGGCTATTTGAATATGAGTATAAAAAATCAACTCAATTAAGTGAAGTTAGTGTGATGGGAGGAGCTAGTTATGGTGATTAAGGAAAGGCTTATTAAACTAAGAGAGCTTATGAAAAATGAAGGCATTAGTGCTTATATTATACCAAGCACAGATGCACATCAAAGTGAGTATGTAGGCGAGTACTGGAAGTGCAGACAGTGGATTTCAGGTTTTACAGGTTCTGCAGGAACTGTGGTTGTTACTCTAGATAAAGCAGGACTTTGGACCGACGGCAGATATTTTATACAAGCAGAAAAGCAGCTTTTGGGAACAGGAATTGATTTGTTTAAAATGGGTGAATCCGGAGTACCTTCCTTTAGCGAATGGATTAGAGAAAATTTAAAGCCAGGGGAAAAGGTTGCCTTTGATGGAAAGGTTTTCTCAATGGCTGCAGCGGAGAAGTTAAAAGCTGAGCTGAGTTTAAAGAATATTGAAGTTATAATGAATTTAGATTTCATAGGTCAGATATGGAAAGACAGACCATCCATTCCAGAAGATAAAATTTTTATTCACCAGGTTAAGTACACTGGTAAGAGTAGAACAGATAAGTTTAATGAAGTAAGAAAAATAATGGCAGAAAAAGGTGCGAACTATTATCTACTAGCATCTTTAGATGATATATGCTGGCTATTTAATATAAGAGGCAGAGATATTCCAAGTAACCCTTATGTCACTTCTTATGCTGTGGTTGGAGAAGAAAAGTGCTACTTATTTGTGAATATGAAAAAGGTAGATGATAAAGCTCGCGAAGAACTTGAGAAGGATGGGGTTATACTAAAAGAATACAACGAAATTTTTAAGTTTCTAGAGCAGCTAGATAACGAAGCTTCAATAATATTTGATTCAAACAAGGTTAATGCCTATTTGTACAATAGTATTAATACGATGGTAAAAAAGATAGATGAATATAATTTAACTACCATGCTAAAAGCTGTTAAAAATGATGTTGAAGTTGAAAATATAAAAATGGCATATATAAAAGATGGAGTAGCATTAGTTAAGTTTTTTAAATGGCTTAAGGAGAATGTAGAAAAACAAACCATTACAGAAATTGATGCTGAAAACAAGGCCGAAGAATTTAGAATGCAGCAGGAGCTTTTCCTGGAACCAAGTTTTGCCACCATTGCTGGATACAAAGAACATGCTGCAATGATGCATTACAAAGCCAATAGTGAAACAACTTATGTACTAAAGCCTGAAGGATTTTTCCTCATTGACTCTGGAGCGCATTTTTTGAATGGAACTACTGACATTACCAGAACTGTATCCTTAGGAAAGCTCACAGAGGAAGAAAAAAGAGATTTTACACTTGTACTAAAATCAGTAATAGCACTTTCAACTGCTAAATTTTTAAATGGTGCTACAGGTTCAAATCTGGATGTTATAGCTAGAATCCCATTATGGAATTGTGGTTTAGATTATAAGTGCGGAACAGGACATGGTGTTGGATATTGCTCCAATGTACATGAAGAACCTCAAAGATTTAGTCAAGTTCCAAATACAATTAAGCTTATAAAAGGAATGACAATTACCATTGAGCCAGGAATTTATAAAGAGGGATTACATGGTATTAGAACTGAAAATACTGTACTTGTTGTAGAAGATGAAAAAACTGAATTTGGTCAATTTATGAGATTTGAAACGCTGTCCTTCATTCCTATCGACAGAAGGGCAATAGTAAAAGAAATGCTGACTATTGAAGAGGTTCAGTGGATAAATTGTTATCATAGAAAGGTATTTGAAGTCCTTTCCCCACATATTAATGAAGAAGAAGTGCAGTGGCTAGAAAGTGAAACTGCAGAAATATAGTCAAGTTAACTAATATTGCTCTATACTGAAGGTTTTTGGTATAGAGCTTTTTATTTTGTGAAAAATGAATGAGGGAAATATATAAATTCATATGTGTACATTTATCATTTTTAGAGGTAAAGTTGCGACTTTACCATACAAATAAACAGAAAATTATTAAAGTTACTGTTGGAGAAATTTTATGATATAATAGCAATGTTGTAAAACAATATAGTTCAGGGGGAAGGTATACATGTACAGTACAGATATTGAAAATGTAGCACATTATGCGGAGAAAAAGAGTGCTGCACTTAAGAAGAGCTCATCAAAGTACATTACTGCAGCTGCTTTGGCAGGAATGTATATAGGTATAGCTATAATATTTATTTATACAATTGGAGCATATTTGAATGCAGATCATTCACCAGCCACAAAGATTGTTATGGGAGCTTCCTTCGGAGTTGGACTTAGTCTTGTTATGGTTGCTGGTTCAGAATTGTTTACAGGAACAAATATGGTTATGACCATAGGCGCGCTGGAAAAGAAAGTAACTTGGCTGGATGCAATTAAGATATGGACCGCAAGCTTTTTCGGAAACTTTATAGGATCACTTATAGTTGCTGGAATATATGCTTTAACTGGTCTTACTCACGGAAAAGTTGGTGAGTTTATGGTTGAAATGGCAAGTGCTAAGATGAATGCAACTTCCTTACAATTGTTTACAAGGGCAATTTTGTGTAATATTTTAGTTTGCCTTGCTGTTTGGTGTTTCTATAAACTAAAAGATGATACTGCAAAATTAATTATGATATTTTGGTGTTTGTTTGCATTCATAAGTTCAGGTTATGAGCACAGTGTTGCTAATATGACTTTATTATCCTTAGCCTTGATGCTTCCACACGGTGCAGCAGTTTCTTTTGCAGGACTTGCTCATAATTTATTGATAGTTACGATAGGAAATCTTGCAGGTGGTGCAATTTTCCTTGCATTACCATATTGGTTTATTTCAAAAGAAAAATAGGAAATGAAAAAAGCAGAATCAATTGTAATGAATAGTTAAATAGAAGTTTAAATATGAAGCCTTGCCTTTAAATGCAAGGCTTTACCTATATTCCAAATAAATATAATTGACAGGTTAAATCACTCCATATATAATATGTATTGTGAATTATTTACTAAAGTTTTATTAGACTAAATATTAATGCGAATTTTCTTCATTGTATAGGGGGGCACCAATATAATGTCGAAAATATAGCAAGAAAAGATTCAGAAAATAAAAATTATGAAAAATATTGTTGCAAAAGCAGAATGTTTAGTTTATAATAAGCTTGTAAAACAAATTCATAAGGATTATTTATAAAGGGAGGAAAAAATATGTCATCTAATGTAAACGCTACCAAAAAGCTTACACTGGTATCATTAATACTAATGATCTTTACTTCAGTTTACGGATTTAATAATATCCCAAGATCCTTCTACAAAATGGGATACGCAGCTATTCCTTGGTATATAATATCTGGTATAGCATTCTTCGTACCATTCGCTCTTATGATGGCGGAATTCGGTGCTGCATTTAAAAATGAAAAGGGTGGAATTTACTCCTGGATGGAAAAATCCGTTGGACCAAGATTCGCTTTCATAGGAACATTCATGTGGTTTGCTTCCTATGTAATATGGATGGTTAACGTTTCATCCGGTATCTGGGTTCCAATATCAAATGCAATATTTGGTGCAGATACAACAAAAGACTGGGCTTTCCTTGGAATTCAAGGATTAACTGGACCAAAAACACTTGGTATTTTAGGTATTATATGGTTTATATTCGTAACATATATATCTACTAAGGGACTAGATAAAATTAAGAAGATAACTTCTGTAGGTGGTACAGCAGTAGTAATAGTTAACCTAGTTGTATGGTTAAGTGCTATAATATTAGTTATTGTAAATCATGGATTTGCTCAACCAATAGAAGGACTTAAATCCTTTACAACAACTCCAAATCCAAAATATGCTGGAAACATGCTGTCTGCACTAGCATTCGTTGTTTATGCATTATTCGCATACGGCGGTATAGAAGCTGTTGGTGGACTTGTTGACCAAACTGAAAATCCAGAAAAGACATTCCCTAAGGGAGTTATGATTGCAGCAGCAGTTATAGCAATTGGATATTCATTTGGAATACTATGCATAGGTGTATTCACTAACTGGTCAAACGTAATGTCAGTTAAGGGTGTTACTTTAGGAAATGCTTCCTATGTAGTTATGTCTAACTTAGGAGTTGCTTTTGGACAAGCATTTGGTGCAAGTCAAGCTACTTCAATTGCAATGGGTCATTGGGTTGCTAGATTCTTTGGACTTTCAATGTTCCTAGCTTTAACTGGTGCATTCTTCACATTAACTTATTCACCACTTAAACAATTAATAGATGGTACTCCAAAGCTATTATGGCCTGGAAAACTAGGAGAAACTAGAAAAGAAGACGGAATGCCAGTAAACGCTATGTGGATCCAATGTGCAATGGTTGTTGTTATGATAGCACTAGTTTCCTTCGGTGGAAACTCAATGGCTAAGTTCTGGGATATACTTGTTAACATGACTAACGTTGCAATGACTATACCATACATGTTCTTATCAATAGCATTTATAGCATTCAAGAAGAAAACATCTATTGAAAAGCCATTTGAAGTATATAAGAGTTACAGTTCTGCTTTAATATGGGGAGTAATTGTTACTTTAACAGTTGGATTTGCTAACTTCTTCTCAATAATAGAACCAGGTATAGAAGGAGATATGGCAACTACAATATGGCAAATAGTAGGACCTGTATTCTTTGGTCTAGTAGCTATATTAATGTTCAGCAGATATGAAAAATTATCAAAATCAAGCAGCACAGAAAAGAGTGCATAATTTATAAGATGCTTAATATAAAGCAGGGGTAATACCCTGCTTTTATTTTTGTTTGAATAATAATAATGAGCAATAAAAAACTTTATAATGTGTGATATATTAAGCAAAGAGACTTACTTGTTAATAATTGCTTATTAGTATATAATAATTGTGTAATGAATTATACTTTTAGAGAGGTAATTTATGATATCTACTAATCTATTAAAAGGAAAAAAAGTAAAACTTACTTCAATAAATGAAAAAGATATAAAGAGTATTACAAAGTGGTATAGCGATATAGATTTTTTGAGGTTTTTTGATACTGCTCCAGCACTGCCTAAGACAGAAGTGCAGTTAGGTCAATGGATAAAGTCAGTTCAGGACTCATATAATAGTGTTGCTTTTGCCATTAGACCAATAGAAGAAGAAGAAATTGTTGGGTATATAGAACTAGACAAAATATCATGGATTCATGGTGTAGCAACAGTTGGAATAGGCATTGGTACATCTGAACATAGGGGTAAGGGCTTCGCAAAGGAAGCGCTAAAGCTGCTTATGGAGTTAGCCTTTAATGAATTAAATCTTCACAGGCTTCAGCTAAATGTATTTAATTACAATGAAAGAGCAATAATGCTGTATGAAAGCCTTGGGTTTAAGAGAGAAGGTACTTATAGAGAATTTATACATAGAGACGGAAGAAGATGGGATATGTATCTTTATGGAATTTTAAGGGATGAATGGATTCTAAGTAAAGAAGAGTTTTAATTTCATCACGAATTGTAATATCTCATAAAAATAGAATAACATTTAAAAATATAGTATATATTAACTTGTAAGGAGTTAAAAATACGGGTATAATATTTGAAAGAAGATATATGGGAGTTGATGATATGGCAGCCTCAATTAAGGATGTGGCAAAGGAAGCAGGAGTATCCATTGCTACTGTTTCAAGAGTTTTAAATGATGTTGACGTTGTAAATGAAGAAACTAAAAAGAAGGTACAAGAAGCTATTAAAAAGCTTAGCTATAGACCAAATATAGTTGCTAGAAGTTTAAAAACTCAAAAGAGCAGAACTATAGGAATAATAATACCTGATATTTCAAACCAATTCTACCCTGAAATAGTTAGAGGAGCTGAAGACGTTGCCAATATATATAATTACAATATAATATTGTGCAATACAGATTTAGATCCTGAAAAAGAAAAAGAATACTTAAGAGTTCTAAAAGAAAAAATGGTAGATGGAGCAATCTATATGAGTAACTCATTAGAGCCCGAAACTATTGAACTTGTAAAGAGCTTAGAACTTCCTATAGTGTTGGTTGAGACTACTGATAAAAACAACACTTTTCCAAGCGTTACTATCGACAATGAAGAAGCAGCTTTCGAAGGAACTGAATACCTGATAAAAAAGGGAAATAAAAGGATTGCATACATAGGAATACATGAAGATGCAGTGCATGCAGCAGCTTATAGATTTTCAGGATACAAGCAAGCATTATCAAAGAATAATATAGCCTTAAATGAGGATATATTGTATTTTGCTGGTTTAAAAGCAGCAGATGGATATGATGCAGTCAATGAAATATTAAAGAAAGAAAAAATTGATGCTGTTTTCTGTGCTAGTGATGAACTTGCAATGGGAGCGATTAATGCGTTGAGGGAAAATGGCATTAATGTTCCAGAAGAAGTGGATGTTATAGGCTTTGATGATATATACAGTGCTTCAATATTCTATCCAAAGTTAACTACGGTTGGACAGCCAATGTATGATATGGGTTCTGTTGGAATGAGAATGCTTATAAAGTTTATTGATAAAATAGAGCTTCCTCAGGAAAAGTTTGTACTACCACACCAAATAGTTGAAAGAGACTCATGTAAGAAATAGGGAAGTGTAATTAATAAAAATATATTTATCAAGGTTATAATATTAGAATTAAGTAAAATAAAAGATGATTTCTGCATTATGCAGAATCATCTTTTTTATTTATAAATTTGTCTTCTATATCTAGTAGTATTTTTTGCTCAAAGAACATTATTCCGTAGCAGATAATGCTAAATATACATACTACAATAACTGAAGTAATTCTAAAAAATATGAAGCTTGCAGTTAAAATTATAGCTAAATTCATAGTTGTATTGCTAAATTTCCTAAAGGTATAGTATATTGAAATTTTAAGAATGTCCATTTTATTAAAGTAGAATCTTGATATTAAAGGGAAAATATGCAAGCTTATTAAAAATATAGCTGCCATAAATATAAAAACAAGGCCAATTAAAGCTTTTGGATAAGTACTTGAAATAAAGAATTTAGCATCTATATACAAAATAGATAGTATAATTAATTCAAAAGTCCAAAAGAATAAAGCTTGCCAAAAACTCACTTTATAAGCTTTAAAAAAGTCTCTTGTAATATCTATATCTTTATTACGAACCAACTTACCCATTGTACTAAGTAGAGCTGTTATAGAAGGTCCTACTGGAATACTGCAAAGAATGAAAATAAAAGCAAAACCCTGTGGAAGCTGGCTTAGTTCGTTAGTTAAAAACAAAACTAATACTACAATTAAGGGAATATTAAGAAGCAAAAAGTAAAAGTTTCCTATAAGAAACCAGGATATATAATTGGCTGCTGAAAATAAAGTGCCTTCACCAAATTCTTTTTTTATTCTAGCCATTTTTTCCTCCAAGTAAATAATTTATTCTATTTTATTATTTTAGAAGTAGTACCATCCAATTTAACCCTAGCGAATTCTGGATTTGAACCACTGGAAAAATTAAAGAAAATATAATCATCTATTATATTTAAATTTACAATAAAGCTAATTTGCAAGTCTTGAAGCGCTGAAATGGCTATGTTTGATGCTTTGCTGCCATCTGTACTTATTTTTTTTATAACTGAAGGTTCCTTAGGTGAAGTATAATAAATAAGATTATCTTTAATATTAAAGGACAAAATAGAGCCATCATTTATAACCTTAGTTTTATTACTACCATCAGTATTCATTTTATATAAGCCATCTTCTGATATAGTAAAATAAATACAATGATTATCTACAATAAATTTACTAACATTGCTGTTGCTTAGTTTAGTTTCGTTATTGTTTGGGGTTTCAATACTTGTTCTATATATGGTGCCTGAGCCTTGGTCTGCTTTTAAATAGTAAATAAAGCCTTCCTCAATATTTAGCATTTGTACTGGACCTGGGGCAATAATTGCCTTATTACTTCCATCAGTTTTGATTCTATTTATACCACCTATAACGCTTGTATTCATATTAAAGTTTGGATTACATTCAGTATAGTAGATCCAATCGCCTACAACACATATGCTGCTTGCGGTAGCGTTAGGTATTGGTACAGGATCTTCAGAACCATCAACCTTAAGCTTGTAAATGTTGTTATCTGTCTTGCTGACAAAATATATAGTATCATTTACAACGTTAATTGAAGAGGGTACTCCTAGCTTCAATTTTTTGAGTCCAGTTTCTCCATCTGGCATTGCTCTGTATATGTTAGAGGGAGAATTCCTAAATTCATTTGTATAGAACATCCAATTGCCCTGCTGAGCAGCCATACCATAATTGGACAAATTACCATTGGTATTGCCTTGTATGTTTGGTGTGGTATTTATTAGTGTTAAATCCTTTTTAGCATCCTTAGAAGACTTGTTATCAGCTGACTTATTATCAGTACCATTGCCAGTTGAATTAGAGTTTGTGGTGCTCTCTGCTGCTTTAGATGAGCTAGTAGCATTTCCATTTTTATTTTCGGTATTTTTTGAATTAGCTACATCAGTATTATTTACCGATGCATTTTTCGATTTAGTATTATAATTACGTACAGCAAAAGGAACAATTATTACTGCACAAATTAGAAGTCCGATGATTCGCTTTTTATTCATATCATTCACTCCAAATTTTAGAAAAATATGGTTTTATATATATTATATAAAATAATTTGGGTTTTGTATAGGGAAGAGAGTATAGTAGCTTGCCAACATTAAAAACAGATTAAAAATCATGCTTATAGCGATAATTTACAAGTATTTAATTGCTTGAAGTAGGTAGATTGGATATAATTATATTGTGTTTGTTGAAAATATGAAAACAAAGGAGAAGGCTAATGGTAGAAATGATAGTAAACTGGGCAATCGCAGTGCTCGGTAAAACAGGGTACTTTGGTGTAGCTCTTTTAATGGGACTAGAAAGTGCATGTATTCCAATTCCAAGCGAGGCTATACTGCCTTTTGGTGGATATTTAGCATCGTCAGCTTATACAGGTAATAAACTTAATCTTGTATGGGTAGTAATATGGGGAACAGTTGGTGGCACATTAGGGTCATTGTTTGCATATCTTCTTGGTGCTTATGGGGGAAGACCTCTTGTAGAAAAGTATGCTGAAAAGCTTAGATTAAATAGATCTCACATAGAGATGAGTGATAAGTATTTTGAGAAGTATGGAGAGAAAATAGCTTTTTTCTCAAGACTGTTACCTATAATAAGAACCTTTATTTCCCTTCCAGCAGGAATTGCTAAAATGGATTTAAAAAAGTTTTTAGCATATACTTTCTTTGGTTCTTTACTATGGAGTATAGTGCTTGGATATGCTGGATATATAATGGGTCAAAACTGGACCGTAATTCGTTCCTGGCTGCATATAGCTGACTATATTGTAGTTGCAGCAATAGTTGGATTAATTGTGTACTTTTATATTAAAAAGAGAAAGAAGAATAAGGCTAAGGCATAAAAAAACCCTGTGATTATGTAAATCACAGGGACTTTTTTTACCTAATTTAAGCTTCTGGCTTAACGGCTTCTATAGTAGCTGAAGCTTCAGCTTTAGATCCTTCTGCTGCTTGAGGCTTTGGAGCAGCAGCTGCAGGAGCTGGAGCTTTTGGTGCAGCAGGTTTTGGTGGTTCTACCTTATGAGTTTCAATAATATGAGAACTAGCACTGTGTCTTCTCTCGTTAGACATAGTTATAGCTTTCTTAGGGCATGCTGTAACGCATTCGCCGCAAATTATGCATCTAAAGGCATTTAGTTCCCACTTTCCATCTTTTCTATCTACTGTTATTGCGTCAGCTGGACATTTCTTTGCACATATAGAGCAAAGGATGCAAGCTGATGGATTTAAAACAATTCTTCCTCTTGAGCGCTCATAAGCGTCTCTTTCCTTCTCTATTGGATATAATCTAACTTTCTTTTTACCAAAAAAGTTTCTTGTAACTAATTCCAACATACTGGCCATAATTACACCCTCTTTCTATCTTTCAGTACAGCTGATACATGGGTCTATTGTAAGTGCTAGTATAGGTACATCTTGAAGGTTGCTACCTGGAAGCATTTTCAATAGAGCAGGTATGTTTTGGAAAGTAGGTGTCCTTATTTTTAACCTTTGTAAGTTCTTTGTACCATTACCTTTGATATAGTAAATAGCTTCTCCTCTAGGCTGTTCTATTCTAGAAATAGCTTCACCGTTAGGATTGCCTTTAACTGGCACTGCGATTTCTCCACTTGGAATCTTAGCAATACATTGTCTTATAAGGTCAAAGGATTGATATATGTCTCTAATTCTAACTATACATCTAGCATAGCTATCTCCATCTTTTTCAACTACAGGTTCAAAGTTTAAGTATTTGTACGCGCTGTAGCCTGTAGTTCTTAAATCCATATGAATTCCGCTGGCTCTAGCCATTGGTCCAACTACGGATATATCCTTTGCTTCTTGATAAGTAAGAGTTCCAACACCTACAAGTCTCTTTTTAACTGTATAGTTGTCAAAGAATACTTTTTCAACATCATGCATTTCTTTGTCTAATTCATCAATAGTACTTGAAATAATTTTAATGTGTTCCTCAGTCATATCCTTAGTAACTCCACCAACTTTATTAGCAGAGATTATAACTCTATTACCTGTAGTCATTTCCATTAAATCAAGGATTTTTTCTCTGTATCTCCATGTCTCCATAAATAAGCTTTCAAATCCAAAGGCATCTGCTAAAAGTCCAAGCCATAGGAAGTGACTTTGAAGACGTCCTATTTCTGCCCAAATAACTCTTAAGTATTCAGCTCTTTCAGGAATTTGAATATTCATAATATCCTCAATTCCTCTTACATAGGCCATTGAGTGCATAAAACTACAAATACCACAAACTCTTTCTACTATATATACACTTTGGTTAAAGTCTTTAAGTTCTGCTATTTTTTCTAGTCCTCTGTGTACATATCCAAGAGCAGGAAGAGCCTCTATTACTTTATCGTCGTCCATAACTAGTTTAAGCTGAAGTGGCTCAGGAAATACAGGGTGTTGAGGTCCAAATGGTATAACTGTTTTTGCCATAATTATTCTCCTTTCTGCTCTTGATTGTTATTTGCTAGAGGAGTTTTTGGACTATTAGATGCCAAGAACATATTTCCTCTATAATCTACAATAAGATCACTAAAGCTAAAACCAAATAAGTCTTGATATTCATTTTCAATTAGGAAAGCTGCTGGGTATATATTTGAAATACTTTTTATTGTATCCTCAGGCTTTACCATAATTATCAAGTGCTTCATTTCATAGTTTAGGTCAAAGTGATAGGTTATTTCATACTCTTCACCTTCCATAACACAGGTGATAGCTACGAATCTATAATTATAGAGCTTAAGATTATTAGCTTCTTCTGCTATCTTGTCTTTATCTACTAAAATTGAGTTTTGAAGCATATTGTTCAACTCCTTAAAATGATTATTTTTTCTTCATTTCTTCTCTCTTTTTATCTAGTATAGCTGCAGCTTGAGCTATTCCATCAAGAATAGTTTCAGGCTTTGGACAGCATCCAGGTACATACACATCTACAGGAATTAATTTATCTGCTCCACCAATAACATTGTAGCAGTCGTGGAATATTCCACCGGTACAAGCACAAGCACCAATTGCTACTACAGCCTTTGGATCTGGCATCTGATTGTAGATGTTAAGAAGAACGTCTACGCTTTTATAATTAATTGAACCTGTTACAACCATAATATCAGCTTGTTTAGGAGTACCGATATTTATTACTCCTAATCTTTCTGCATCATATAATGGAGTAAGACAAGCTAAGACTTCTATATCACATCCATTACAGCTGTTGCCATTCATGTGAACGATCCATGGAGATCTTGACATTACACTTGCCATAAACAAAACCTCTCTTCTTTCTTATATTAGTTTAACATTGTTTAGATATAGGAATAAAATGTTAGCTATTGATAAACCAACTATTACGGTCCATGTAAACTTAAGCATCCATTCCCAGTTAAGTCTTGCAGATATATTGTCTACTACTAAAACAAATATAAAAGTAAACAATGATAATATTGTTCCCATTATGATATTATTTTTCCAGAATAAGAACATAAGACCGCTTAGGAATACATATTCATACCAGTGAGAAAGTTCAATTACAGCTAGTGTAGGACCAGAAAATTCTGTAAACATACCTTTAACCAACTCTTGATGAGCGTGGTGAGAGGTTGAAAAGTCGAAAGGTGACTTCTTGAACTTAATTATCATTATAAACAGCATTGATATAAATATAAGTGGTAGATAAACTATAAGTGGCTTATTAATATTGTTTAATTGAGAAATATTAAAGGAGCCTGTTAACATATACATTCCAACGATGTAAAATACCAATATTGGTTCATAAGCAAGCATGGAAATTGTTTCTCTTGAGCTTCCTATTCTGCTGTAAGGAGAACCAGTACTCATACCGCCTAAGATTAATGCAACATTTGCTATTGTATAAACGAATATTATCATAAGTAAGTCCATTTCTAAAAATAGCATTAATAAACTTACAATGACAAACAGAAGATATACAAGTATATAAACATTTTGATATCTGTTAACAACAACGCTTTCCTTGTTTATGAGCTTTTTAAAATCATACCAAGGTTGTAGCAAGGAAGGACCTAATCTTCCTTGAAGATGAGCAGTAATTTTTCTGTCAATTCCTGCAAATATACAGCCTATTACAGGAGCTACGACAAGTACAATAAGTGTTCTTATTATGATTTCAGTTGTACTCATTATGATAGACCTCCTAAAATTACTATTAATATTAATGAAACGGATACTATGGTTCCTAGGAGGGTTAAGGTTTTTTCATCAAGAATGTGGCTAAGATATAAATTTCCTACTGTAGCCTTGTCATAAGTTCCGTTAGCATTTCTAAACATTGTTTCATCCTCGATATTGTTTTCACCGCACATATATATATTCTTTCTATCTGCTTTTGTAATTAAACTTCCTTTTATAGCTAAAGCTATAAGTATTACAAGACCAATAACTATAAATACTATTTCGTTATTAAAGCCTCCTATTTGAGAAGTGATTACAGCTCTTGAAACTGAAAGACCTTTAGCAGCATGTGGTAATAAAACATTTATTTCTGGTGAAACCATATTGTTATAAATTGGTGATACAAATATACTTGCTAGTAAAACAAGTACGCTTAAAACTACAAGTGGTAAGTATATATTTGTATCTATCTTTGGGTTTTTAATTAGTTTATTTTCTGGATATGATAAAAGGTTACCTATCCATTTAACGTAATATAATGTAGTAGCAGCACTTCCTAGGATAAGGAAAATTGCAATAAATGGATTGTTAGCTGCTGCTTCAATAGATATAAGCTTTGTAATAAGCACTCCAAATGGAGGAAGAATCATTGATATTGCTCCAAAGGCTGTTATAAGAGCAAGTGCTGGTGCTTTGTGAATAAGTCCCTGCATGTCTTCTATATCTCTACTACCTATAGTATGCTCAATTTGGCCTGTACATAGGAATAGCAGTGCCTTTGATACAGCGTGGAATATTATTAATATAATTGCAGAAGATATAGCTAAACTTGAGCCCATACCAGCGCTGCAAATTATAAGTCCTAAGTTTGCAATTGTTGAATAAGCAAGCACCCTTTTTGCATTTCTTTGTGAAATTGCAATTGCAGAGCACAGTAAGAAAGTAAAACCACCATAAAGCGCAATTGCAGTTCCAAGTTTAGTACCTGCATATGCTGGTGAAAGCTTAACTATTAGATAAACCCCCGCCTTAACCATTGTACTTGAGTGTAGTAGTGCGGATACAGGGGTTGGAGCTACCATAGCGCCTAAAAGCCAGCTTTGGAAAGGCATTTGAGCTGATTTTGCAAAGCCTGCTATACAAAGTAGGAATACTGGCACTATATAAATACCTGCAAGTTTTCCGTGGTTTATAATTCCTGTTAGTGTTGTTATTCCAAGCTGCTTAGCAAATAGTATATTTCCTAAAGCAAAGCATATACCACCAATAAGATTGATGTATAATGCTCTAAATGCACTATTGTAAGCTTCTTCATCAGCATTATAGCCGATAAGTAGGAAGGAAGCTAGTGTAGTGATTTCCCAGAAGAAGTATATCCAGGTTAGTGCATCACTAGCAACTAATCCATTCATAGCTGAGATAAATATACAAATGATTACATAGAATTGCTTTTGCTTGCTCTTCATGTGTCTGTGGTGTTCGTATTCGGTTATGTATCCGTTTGCAAAGACCACTATTAAAGTACCGATAATGTTTACAAGAAGCAACATTATTATTGAGAAGTTGTCCACGTTTAAGGTTACTTCATGATGTTTTTCCATAAAGAAGCTGCTGTAAACAAAGATTATTGCTTGAATAAAAGTAAGCAATAAAACATTTTTTCTTCTGTGCTTAATTGAAACCCAGAATAAGAATACTAAAATCAAGATTTCTACAATTAAAATAATACCTTCTACAATGCTGAAGGTTGAACCAGATATGGTGAATTTTACTGGTCCCTTTAGGGCTAGCAAAATTGAAAAAGCAGTTCCAAATATGCAAAGAACGTAAGAAAGCAATTTGTAATAAGCTTTGTTATCGTTTAAAGCATAAAGTACAGCGAAAATAATTGGAACTACTATTAAGGCTAGCACATACATGTTCATAAGAATACCCCCTTACTTTATTAGCTTGTAACAGTAAAAAAAAATTACTATAACAGCCAGCTAAGATTATTATAGTACTAATTTTTAGAAAATACAACAAATACGAAGTGGCAGTATAAGGGCGCTTACTAAAGCAAATAAGCTAAATATGGTACATATAATTGCTATACTTATTATTTTGAACTTAATTTTGTAGCACTATTGGACAAGATACATAATATATATTAGGACAAGCGAATATGTGGGCATAAATGAAATGAATTATTAAACAGTGGTAAAGAAGGTGAGAAAATGTCTTGTAATAAGATAAATATTATCATTAACAAGAGAAATGATAGAGATAACCGTTCCTCAAGCAGCAGGCGGACTTCCAGCAGTAGAAGATCCTCAAGTAGTGATAGATCTTCAAGTAGTGATAGATCTTCAAGCCGACGTCGCTCCTCAAGCAGCAGATCTTCAGACCGAGATGAAATAGAAGATATTGAAATAGAAGATAATAGATTTGTAGAGCATTTAAGAGAATTTATTGGAAGAACAGTTACTATTTTTACCACTAGCGGTGGGGAGTCAGGAAGTGGTTTTACAGGAGTAATACTAAGAGTAAATAATAATTTTGTAACTTTGCTAACTCAAGTTGGAACAGTACCCGGAACTGTATTAGATAATGAAGCAAGTGTAAGCAGCACAAATGAAACTAGAGTAAATGGAAGGTGTCCTAGTCACGGAGTAGAAACAGACATTCCAATAGATAGAATAGCAGCATTTGAGCATAATGTAGTTTAAATTAATAATAGGCGCTACCTTAATGATAGCGCCTTTACTTTATTATATATAATTAACTTTTACTTCTTTTCCAAGCTTTTTCATAATATCTATAAGGTCCTCTATTATTTTAAGTTTAATACTCAAATCCACAGGAAAGTCAGGGTTTTGGTGGGCAGGATTAATAGCTTTTCCTACCAGCATATTAAGATGAGTGCAATCCTCAATTAATATTTTTGTAAGCTGAGATGCACCATCCTTTGCTTTTAAATTTAAGGAAATTTTATCTTCAAGAGAGCTGTTATAATATGCTTTAAGTTTTTCTATAACTTTACTTAAAGTTAAAACTCCCTCTGTTACAAGATCTATGCCTTTAATTTCTGCAGTAGGCGGAACATCAATATCTATATATTCCATGCAGACTTTAATTTCTGTATTTAACTCTCTGGCTGCAATATTTGCTGCTGTGCCGCCGCAGATTATTTTTTTTCCATTGCTGTTTTTTAGCATATCTATTGCTAGGGAATCATTTTCCTTAGACTTTGGAGGTCCTGTAAATATATTAACAAACTCTGGAGTTCTTAAGGTTACCGCAACAACTGTAGTGTCGTCTCCAGGTTTTCCATCATAGAGCTTTTGGCAGGTTTGAAGCAAATCTTTACAAACATTAGCGGAGCACTTTTCGGTTTCAACCAATACTTCCAAATAATCAGCTACATTATTCCACTGCCATCCTAAATTTAATATGGCTCCAACTCCAGCATGAATTGCTCCATCGCTTACTACAGTAAGTACATCACCGGGCTCCAGTTGAAAGCTGCTTTCGTTAATTATCTTATCACTTATTTTAAGCTGTTTTTTTTCAATGGTAGTAACAATATTATTTTTAACGAAAAAAAATGGAGGATTATCATATTCTATGGTATGAACCATTCCGTCATTTGAAATTTTAATTATGGTAAAGGTAGAATATGCTAGCTGTCTTACACTGCATACAGGAAGAGTGTGAACTAAAGTATCTACGGTTTCGGAGATACTTAGCCCTTCTCTTAGCATTGTACCAGCAATCTTACAGGTCATAGTTGCAAGTATATTTGCTTTGACGCCACTTCCAAGCCCATCTGCAAGTACAATTATCATTCCGTCATCAGTTTTGATAACCTCAACCTTGTCTCCACAAAGTTCTTCGCCATATTTGTTTAAGCTATTAGAAGCTACATCAATAAAGTAACTCATTTAGTATCACTCACTTCCTTAACTGCAATAGCCTTAAGTTTAGTAAGGATTACTTTTGTTTCAGCGGTAGTTTCCCCTAAGAGACTTGCAATTTCTTGTGCTACTCTCATTTGTTTTTCAATTACAGACTGAGCAGCATCCAGTGTTTTTGTTTTCATTAGAGCAAGTTCTGCCTTATTTTTTTCTTCCGTAGTAATGTCAGTTAATATGCATAAAAACATGCCTTGCTTTTCCATATATATAATATTCTCCAGGAGAACTAAATCTTTATCTTCAAAGTGTATCCTATTTGCAATAACATTTTCTTTAGTTTCTTTCACCTTTGAAAAGCTGCTGTCATCCATAAGCATACATATTGGCTTATCCTTTATATCCTCAAGCTTAGTAGAGAATATTCTTTCTGAGGAAGGGTTGAAATCCTTAACTAATAAATCTTCATCTAAGGTAAAAATAGCATTTGGTGATGATTCAAATACTAGATTAGAAATACTTTCAGCTTTATTTCTAATATAATGGATGCACATATTAATTTCAGCCATTCCATCTAGCACTGCTTGAGCCTTTTCCCTGCAGGTATTGTAACCACACACTCCACAGTTTAGCTCATCACTTTTATCAAGTTTACCCATTTTTTTAAGCACTTTCACAATTTCTTCGTCGGAAGCAGTTTCCTTTTCAAAGCTAAGATCTTCAAATTTCTTTGAAAAATCCAAACTTGAGGTAATAGGCTTTAAAGCTATTTTAGCGTTCTTACTTTGCTTCCTAATATAACTTTTCACCTTTTTTTGCCTTACAAAATAGTCAGACTCATCCTTAGGCATAGCAGGTCCAGCAATACAGCCACCTCTGCAGGCTAGTGCTTCAATAAACAGCCCCTCTATTTCACCTTTTTCCATGGAATCGAATAGCTTAATGCAGCTATCAATTCCATCGACTACTGTTGGATCATAAATAGTATTGTTACCTATATCTAATTTTCCAAGTACGGGGAATTGCCTTCCAGGAGTAGAACCACTTTCATCAAAATTATCGGAAGCTAGGCTCGATAAATCTATTTGTTCATCATCAAGCCATTTATGGAGCTCATCAAAGGTTAATACTGCATCAATGATGCCTTTATTTTCTTCATCTATACTTTCAAACTTTTTTGCAGTACAAGGGCCTACGAAAGTAATAAATGCATCTTCACCATATTTTTCACGTATCAGCTTTCCGTTTACAAGCATTGGTGAATCAAGAGGAATCATATATTTTATTAACTCTGGGTAATAAATTTGAACTAGGTAATTTACTGATGGACAGCTGGTAGTAATAAGGTTTTTCAGTTCGCCTTTTTTAGCTGCATTCTTATATAAATCAGTAATTATTTCAGCACCTAAAGCTACTTCTTCTACAAACTTAAAACCTAATTTCTTTAAAGCAGCTACCAATTGAAGTTCATCCTTCATGTCGAAAGCTCCTGAAAAGGAAGGTGCAACTATAGCTATTGTATTTTTACCTGACTTTATAGAATACTTAATAGAATCTAAATCGCTTTTTATATGCCTTGCATTTTGAGGACATACCACAAGACATTGCCCACAGGCAACACATCTATCCTCAACAATTCTAGCTTGATCATTCTTTATCCTAATTGCTTTTACAGGACAAGAACGTAGGCATTTGTAGCAGCTTCTACAGTTGGCTTTGGAAAAATTAATAAGTTCCATCTTATTCCTCCATATTAATCCTATTCCCTATCAAGGTTAACATTTTCTAGGTTTAGAACTCTTAATGCATCTTTAACATCTGTTTCCATAGCAAGAGAGGCATATTTGTCAACTTCCTTTTTATCCTTTGGACCATGGCATAATGAAGCAGCTCCACCGATGCAGCCTCCAACACAGGCCATTCCTTCTATGAAGTTGAACTTTAGTGCATTGACTTTAGCTAGCTTTAAAGCCTTGTCACATTCTTTTATTCCATCGCAGTTTGTTGGATTAAATTCTACGTCAATATTTTCAGCAGCAGCTACATGTTTAACTGCGTCTGCAACTCCACCGCTTCTAGCAAATATTCTTCCATAGAAGGAGGCGTTGTTAAGAGGACCATCATCACAATTTTCAATGCTTATTCCATGTGCATCAAGAAGTGCTTGAAGCTCTTCAAAAGTTAATACATAATCAACATCTTCTTTAGCGAAATCCTGCTGGATTTCTGCTTTTTTAGCAGTACATGGTCCAATAAATACTATCTTTGCATCCTTGTCCATATCTTTGATAAGTCTTGCAATAGCAACCATTGGAGATACTGTATTAGATATCTTTGACTCAAGAGATGGATAGTTTTTTCTTATATAGGATACGAATGCTGGACAGCAGGAGGAGGTAACAAGTTTTTTCTCAGCAACTGTTTCAGCAAACTCATGTGCTTCATGCATTGCAACAATATCTGCTCCAAGAGCAACTTCTACAACATCATGGAAGCCTAGCATTTTCACTCCTCTAACTACTTGCTCAATTCTTGCGTAGGAGAATTGGCTTGCAATTGCTGGAGCAATAGCAGCATACACATGTGTACCATCTATTTTAGACTTTTGAATAGTTTTAACCACATCTACTATAGAGGATTTGTCTGACATAGCCCCAAATGGACATTGATACACGCAGGCACCACATTGTATACACTTTTTATTATCTATAACAGCTTTTTTATCTTCATCAATAGAAATTGCATTTGGAGTACAAGCTCTTACACAAGGTCTTAATGTATCAGAAATAGCGTTGTAAGGACAGCTTTGTGCACAGCGTCCGCACTCTATACATTTTTCAGAATCTATATATGCTTTTCCGTGAACATGTACTATAGCTCCCTTTGGACATACCTCTGAGCATTTATGTGCTATACATCCTCTGCAGCTGTCAGTAACATTAAAACGCTGCACTGGACATTCGTCACAAGCTTCTCTAATAGTTTCTATTATATTTGGATTTTCTTTGTCGCCGCCCATTGCAAGTTTTACTCTATCACTAATGATAGCTCTTTCTTTATGCACACAGCAGCGAGTTCTTGGCTTGGAACCAGGAATAATAATTAGCGGTATTTTATCATAATCCTGCTCTAGGGTCCCATCAAGTGTCATTTTTGCTACTTCTCTTAATACTTCATATCTTAATAGTTGAACATTATTTTCAAACTTCCTCATTCCTAATCCTCCTTATAAGTCGGAGCACAGGGTAACTTAACCATGCCGATTTCCATCGGCAAGTGTCCGGGGTAATTCTTAACGCTAATTATCATTAGCTAAATTACCCGTTAAAGGTCATTTAGACCTTTAACCCCGTTAAAAGTCCATTTAGGACTTTTTAACTCCTTAGCTGCAATTCTATACTATAATATTGGAATTACATATTCGTTTAAAAATTCTTCCACAGTTTGCTCACTTACTGAAACAACCTGTCCACCATTAACTTGTACAGAAACAGCATTTGTACAATGACCAAGACAAAAAGAGCCATTTATTCTAACCTTATCTGACAAATCTCTTTCATCAATACATTTTTGTAGTCCCTTTATTACGTTATAGGAACCCTTAAGATGACATGCGCTTCCAATACAAACATTAATATTTACCATAAGTTTGCCTCCTATTTTTTATATAAATTTAGTATTCAAATTTAAAACTATATTGTAATCTTTTATGAATTATGTAATACTTATATATATAATATAAGTATAATACTTTGTTAAAATTTTATCAAGTGCTTTTATAAAGCTGTTTAGAAATTGCAAAAAAACATATTGCTGTTTAAACAGCTTTATGTTATTATCAAATAAAAGACCGACTGGTCGTTTTTTTATAGAGAGGTGATTATTATACCAAAGATAAGTGAAGAAAATAGGCAATCTAAAATAGAGTTTATAACTAATACGGCTTTAAAGCTATTTTCTAAAAAGGGCTTTTCTCTGACTACAATGGATGATATTGTTTCAGCTTGTAAAATGAGTAAAGGAGGCATATATAATTACTTTAAGAGTAAAGAAGAAATTTTTTTAGCAATAGCTGAAGAAAGATTTAATAAAAGGCATGAACTAATAACTACATTTCCTAATGATATAACTTGCACGGAAAAATTAATTCGATATTTAAGATGGATATTGGAAGGACTTTTTCATGAAGAGACTTCTATGAATGCTAGATTTACATTTGAATTTTGGTCTGTTATGTCAAGGAATAATGCAATTCCGGAAATAGTAAGCAGAAGGTATAAGCTATTTTATAATGATCTAGCAGATATTTTAAAAGAAGGTTTAAGTGAAGGCGAATTTCAATCAGATATTGATATAGATGCCATGGTGTATATAATTCTATCAACTACAGACGGTATAGGATATAGCAATAGTGTTATGGGATTACCAATAACAAAAGCTGTAGTAGAAAATTATATAGATATGATTTTAAAAAAGATAATTAAAAATTAATAAGTTAAGGTGGAGGGTAAAAATAATGGAGTTTAAAAGATGTACAGAAGTAGACATGAATTCCATGTATAGTGCTTTTAGCTTAGGTTTTTCGGATTATATAATTAAACTTGAAATGCCTCAGAGCATTTTTGAAATGCGGTTTTTCGGTCCTGAGGGTAATAGCTTGGAGTATTCCTTTATAGCAATAGATGAAGAAAAGCCTGTTGGAATTATATTAGGAGGAATCAAGCATTATGATGGAGTAAAGACTCTAAGGTGCGGAACTTTGGCTGTTGCTCCAGAATATAGGGGCAAGGGTATAAGTCATAAGCTTATGGAGCTTCATAGAGAAGAAGCAATAAAGCAGCAGTGCAAGCAGCTATTTTTAGAAGTTATTGTAGGAAATGATAGAGCTATTAATTTTTATAAAAAGCTTGGCTATGAAAAAATATATGACCTTAGCTACTTTTCTCATAAGGATGTAACTAGTTTAAGTGAAAAGTGCATGCTTCAGTTAAGTATACATGAAATTGATATTAAAGATCTGAGAGCTGCAGCACAAAAGTCTAAAGAAATCCATATCAATTGGCAAAATGACTTAGATTATATAGAAAAGCTGGATGGTCAAATAAATTTAGGTGCTTACGTTGGACATAAGCTGGTTGGAGTAATAAGTGCAAATAAAAACACTAGGATAAATTACATTTGGGTTGAGGAGAATTTTAGGCATAATGGCATTGGAACCAATTTAGTTAAAACTGCAGCTAAAGGATTAGGACTTTCAAAGCTATCTCTTGGATTTCCAAACAATGCATCAGTACAAGGCTTTATAACTCATATAGGCTTTACAAAGGATAACATAGCTCAATATGAAATGTATGATTTTCTATAAGGAGAATTTTATGGACCTGGTTATAGATTTTAACCAGGTTTAATGCATATAATTGGTAAAAATATTTATATTAACAAATTATTAATATCTTTTTAAGTAATATTTAATACTATTTAACTTAACTATGTGTTATTATACATATATAAGTTTTAAGAAAGAAGTGAATGATATGTATTTTGTTAATAGAGGGTCTTCAAGCTTTATATCAAGTATAATTTTTATAGGAGTATTTTCTATTATTGCTTTACTGTTAGTGAACTTATTTCCTGTACTATTAGTAGCAGGAGTTGGTATATATGGAATTACAAAAGGTGTGAAGTTATTTAAGCAGTGGAAAAGCAAGAATAGCTATAAAATGAATTCAAAAGACAACGCAGAAATAATTCATGAAAAAGATTTTTTTGATATGACAGATAAAAATATTATTGATGTAGAGTACACAGAGGTTAAATAATTTTTTAAAATACAAGGAAAACTGCTATATAGCTTTAGCTGCATAGCAGTTTTATATTTAATAAAATATTACTCTAAGACTAGGCTTTTTATTACGTCAATAACACCATTTTCTCTATTGCTTTTTGCAATAAATCTGGCATGCATTTTTACTTCTTCAGGAGCATTATCCATAGCATAGCTGTGGTAGGCTGACTGAAGCATATCAATATCATTAAAATAATCTCCAAAAACCATAGTTTCTTCAGGTTTTATATTATATTTCTTTTGAAGCTGTTTAATAGCAATACCTTTATTTATATCCTTATTTATAATGTCAAGCCACACTTTGCCTGATACTACTACAAGAAGCTTGTCTCCAAAGAGTGGACTAAAAATCTTATTAGAATTAATTTCAGGTCCTTTTGGATCAAATAGTGCGAATTTTAATATATCATCTTCTACCTTATTTAAATCTTCAACTATTTCATATCTATAATAGTATTTTTCTACTTCATTTATAAATTCTTTAGAATCTTTTTCAATATAAGCAGCTTTTTTCCCACAGAGAACTATATCTATGCCATCTACTTTTCTTGCTGTATGGATAAGGTCTTTTACTATTTTCTTATCTAAATAATTAGAAGAAATTTCTGTGTCTTTATTAACTACATAACATCCATTTTCAGCAATGTATATAATATCGTCTTTAACTGGTGAAAATTTATTTTCTAGATTATAATACTGTCTTCCGCTAGCAGTAGCAAATAATATATCTTTTTCATTTAATTTTTTTATTATGTCAAAAATTTCATAGGACAAGTATCCTTGTTCATTTAGCAGTGTTCCATCCATATCTGTAGCAATTAGTTTAATCATGTGCTTCGACTCCTTTTAGTAATTGTTAACCATAATTATTATATAGTTTATCTTCTATAAAAGCTATTTACTTTTAAATGTAGTACAGGTTTTATTTCCTTATAATATATAAAAGGCTTTTGGTTAAATTAATAATGAAACAAGCATGAATATTTTAGGCAGTTAAAGGAGGTAAATTTATGGATAATAATAAAGGACTTAGAAAAAACAATGAAAAATCAAATCCAGAGCTTAGAAAAATGTATTTTAATCACGGCAGGAATATAGGAATAGATGATAATGGACATAAAATTGGTACGCATGAACCAAATTTTCAGTCCTTAAAAGCAGATTCAGAGAAAACAAGCCATAGATCATTTTAGTTAGTATAATACAGAAATATGTTGGTTGATAATGTATATTTTAAATAGTTAATTGATATGATTTCTTCCACCTTGATTTATATTAAAGGTGGATTTTTTTGCATATGGAATTGATATGAAAAAATGTTTTAAGTTTTTTATATATTTTTGGACAAGCAGTTACAAAAATTATACAATAATATTAAATGATAGTAACATATTAGTATTTATATGAAAGGGTGATAAGAACGTGAAATCATTTTTTAAATCTTATAAATCTTCCATTATACTTCTTGGTTCTATAGTGTTAGGTGGAATTATAGGCTTTTTAATGGGGCCTAAATCTATTATGTTTGAACCTTTAGGAAATTTATTTTTAAATTTAATGTTTATGATGATTGTACCTCTTGTATTTTTTAGCGTTACTTCAGCTATTACTAACATGAGCGGCATGAAAAGATTTGGAAAGATAATTATAAATATAGTTATAGTATTTACCTGTACTGCACTTATTGCAGCAGCGGTAGGGGTGATAGGAGCTTATATTTTCAATCCTACAAAAGGTGTGGATGTTGAGGCGATAAAGAGTGTTATTGGAAAAGCTGGAGAAGCTCCAAAGGTTGAGAAGGTAACTGCATTACAACAGCTTGTTAATACTTTTACAGTTTCGGATTTTATAAATTTATTTTCTAGAAAAAATATGCTTCAGCTTATAGTATTTTCAGTGTTGTTTGGAATTTCTACAGTACTTGCTGGTGAAAAAGGAAAGCCAGTAGCAAAATTTTTAACCTCTGGCTCTAGTGTAATGATAAAGATGGTAAACATCATTATGTATTATGCTCCTATAGGTTTAGGATGTTACTTTGCTTCAGTAGTGGGACAACTAGGCTCGCAAATCCTCCAAGGTTATCTTAGGGTGTTCGTTCTATACATAATACTTAGTGTTATATACTATTTGGGCTTTTTCACTATTTATGCATTTTTATCTGGTGGAAACATTGGAATCAAAACCTTTTGGAAGAATGCAATAGCACCATCAGTAACAGCCTTAGCAACCTGTTCAAGTGCTGCATGCATACCAGTAAATTTAGAAACTACAAAGCGCATGGGAGTACCAGAAGATATTGCAGAAACTGTGGTTCCTCTTGGAGCTAATACTCATAAGGATGGTTCTGTATTTGGTGGAGTAATGAAAGTTGTGTTCTTATTCGGTATCTTTGGAAAAGACATGCATAGCTTTTCAGCTATACTTGGAATTATAGGAGTATCATTTTTAGTAGGAGCGGTAATGGGAGCTATTCCAGGTGGTGGAATGATTGGAGAAATGCTTATTATTAGTGTATATGGTTTTTCTCCAGAAGTACTTCCAATAATAGCAGTTATAAGCACAATTATTGATGCTCCTGCAACTCTGCTTAATTCCACAGGCAATACTGTTTGTGCCATGATGGTATCAAGGCTAGTAGAGGGGAAGAGTTGGATTGCCAATAAATTAGATAGTGAAAGTGATGTTACTGCATAAAGAATAAGTATAATAATGATGATGTAGAATTTAATAATTAAACTAAAGGCTGTTCATTTGGACAGCCTTTTTATTTAAACTAGATTTTTCTTTTTATCAAGGGAAGGAGTATGACCTTTATATCTTTTATATACCTTATTAAAATAGCTGATACTTGAAAAACCCACAGCATTGGATATTTCGGTAATGGACTTTCCAGTAGTGTGAAGCAATATTTCAGCTTGAGAGCATCTATATTGATTAAGATATTCAAAAAATGTACTGCCCATATTTCTTTTGAAAAACCTGCAAAAGTAGCTGGGAGTGAGATTTATTACACTGCTTATATCCTCTATTGAAAGCTCTCTAGTATAATTTTCATTAATATAGTCTAGGACTTTGTTTAGCCTCTTCAAATCCTCCTTCTTTAGCGGAGAGTTAATTGAATAGTCATCAAGGGTATAAGTATAATTATATATATTCCCAAGGAGTTCATATATTGAGGACATTATTAGAAGATGATATCCTTTTGGCTTTTCAGTGTAAAGAGAGAGTATTCTATCGATACATTTGCATAAAAAGCTGTATAGTATGCCTTTTGACTGATCTTTCTTAAGTATTTTTGAACTTATTGACCGAGGAAATATTTCCTCGGAAAAGTCTTTTATTTGATATATAAACACAGGGTCGATATTTATTACAATATGCCTGCAGTAGCCAATTAATGAGTGAATTTCGTTACTTCCTATAAGGGCGATATCTCCTTCAGACAAAGTAAGCTGCTCACTATTAATCTGCATTTTTGCGGTTCCGTTTTTTATTTCAATGATCTCTAGGTAAGGGTGGTAGTGAGGAGTGAAATTAGAGGTTCTGCATATCTCAATTTCTACTTCTTTACCGAAGCCAGAGATGCTTTTCACATCGGTTACTTGATACTTATCTATGGAAATATCATATACCCTAAGGGGCATAAATTCATTACCTATATTTTTATTTTCACGATAAACTTTCATTAATTACCCTCTTTTCGTATAGACAATTGTTATGTTTACCTATTTTCATCTTAAAAAAGATAAAATAATACAAAAGTTAGCTAATATATGTATATATTATAACCTTGTATTTCCTTAAAATAAATAAGTATAAAGATAAAACATTGGTGAAAGGCAGGATAATATAATGAAAGTTTTAAATTGGAATAAGGATAGGAAATTCTATAACAAGATGTTAAATTTGGCTGCCCCAATAGTAATTCAAAATCTTATCCAATCTTCCTTAAGTTTTGTAGATACATTGATAATAGGAGGATTAGGTGTAACTGCTATAGCTAGCGTAGGACTAGGCAATCAATATTTATTTATAATACAGGTATTGCTCACAGGTGTAACTGGTGGGGCAGCTGTATTTACCGCTCAACTATGGGGAAAAAAAGACATTGATAATATTAATAGGGTAACTTTATTAAGTCTTATTATTGGAATTTTATTAGCATTAATATTGTCTTTAGCTTCTTTTTTTAACTCAAGTTGGATTATGAGTATTTACACAAAGGATATAGCTGTAATTAATTGCGGAGCAAGCTACTTGAGATTTTCATCCTTAAGCTATGTGCTGCTTGCAATTACAGTTACCTATTCATCGGTTTTAAGAACCATGGGGAGAGTAAAGCTACCAACTATAATAAGTGTAATTGCATTAAGTATTAATACAGTACTAGGCTATATATTAGTATATGGAATGTTTGGAGTTCACAAATTTGGAGCAGCAGGGGCAGGACTGAGTACTCTTATTGCTAGGTTAACTGAGATGGCTGCAATGCTTATAATTGTTGGTAAAGAATATAAAGAGGTTTTAGTTAAAATTAAATTAATTACTACAATAAATTTAACTTTGGTGAAAAAATTTTTCAGTTTGACCATTCCAGTTGTAATTACTGAACTGCTTTGGAGTGTAGGAATTAGTGCTTATGCTATAGCCTATTCATCTATAAGTACTGATGCTATAGCTTCAAAAAATATAATGAATACTATTGAGGGACTTACATGGGTAGTGTTTTTAGGTATAGGAAATGCATGCGCTGTAATAATTGGCAATGACATTGGTGCTGGTAATGAAAGAGATGCATTAGAGCATTCAAGGAAATTTACTGAAATAAGTGTTGGTTTATCAGTTGCTGCAATGGTTATTATAATAATACTTGCAAAGCCAATTGTTAGCTTGTTTAATGTTCCACAAGCTGTAAGTCAATTTGCAGTTAAAAATTTATATGTAATGGCCGCTTTTATGTGGATAAGGGTATTGAATTTTATATTGCTATCAGGGCTTCTTAGAAGTGGGGGAGATACAAAATATTCAATGGCTGCAGATATGATAAGCGTTTGGTTTGTTGGAGTGCCTCTAGCCTTTGCTGCTGCTAAGCTGTGGCATCTGCCAGTGTATTTTGTTTATGCTTTTGCATCAGTGGAGGAAATAGCCAAGTTAGTATTAGCTTTGCCTCGAGTATATTCTAAAAAGTGGATCAAGAATGTTACTGAAGCTATATAGCATATTAAATATGATAGGCCTGGAAAATTTTAATTAAAATCAGTATCATGGACTTTGGCAACATAAAATGAAGCTTTTTTGGGTTTGATATTTATTGTTTGTTAAGATAATATCATAATAAATATCAATTTAAGGGGGAATCATATGTTTTACTTGATCTTAATTCTTCTTTTTTTAAAGCCAAGCTTTAGAAAAGAAGATGTGGGCGGACAGATTGGTCGAGGAATATTTGGGGCTATAATTGCTTTCGTAGTATTCTATATTGGAAATGTAGACAGAAGCTTTTCATTTATGGTTTCTGTACTTTGGCTACCTGCCATATTTCAATTAGCCTGTGCAGTGTTTTCAAATACAGCAAGCAACATGAGAGGAAAAGATATTAAGAGCTTAGAGGCACGCAGAGGGGTGAATCACTCTTCTATATTTATTATAATAATGATTATTTTAGCATTAGTAAGTATAGGGTATAATTTATATCCCTATATAACTGCCGGTGCTAGCAATCTTGCTAAAATGGTCCCTGTACAAGAGAGTGCAGAAAAGGTTTCGAAGATTAATGCTGAGCATGTAGTAGTTGTATCTCCAGAAACTGCATACTATGAGATGCAGAAAATGATAGGCACACTTCCAAATCCTAGTGTATATAAAATAGGAGAATTGGGAGTAACCATGATGAAAGATAGTGCTTATTATGTAGCGCCAATTGAAGTGGATGGCTTCTTTAGAGAAATAACAAATAATGAAATCCCAGGAGTAATATGCGTTTCTGCTGAAAAACCAGCAGATGCTAAAATAGTTAATACTCCAAGTAAGATTGCAGAGTCCTTGATGTTTGGACACGACCTTCAAAGATATCTTAGAAAATTTAAATCAAATTCTATATTGTTCCAGGCAAATGCGGAAATGGATGATGAAGGTAATCCATATTATGTTGGAAGTTATGGCCATTATAAATATGGACGCAAAGGACCAGTTGTTGATGGAGTTCTATTATATTCCTTCAAGGATGGTAAGGTTACGGACTACAGCATAGATAAAGTTCCTGAGTGGGTGGATGAAGTATATCCTTCTGATGTGTCAGAAAAATATAACGATTATTTTGGTACTCTAGCAAAAGGTCTATTAAATAAAATAGTATCTAAAACAGGTGTGCATATACCAACTAGATGGAGTGGAGAAACAAAGGTAGAAGGACTTGAAGTAAATTCCACTGAAGTTACTGGTGTTATAGATGCTGACGGAAAAATGAAGTGGTTTACCGACCATACAAATACTTCTAATGCATCTACAACAATGACTGGCTATACTCTTATGGATATGAAAACTGGAAAAATGATTTATTATAAAACTGCTGGCTATATAAATGGAAAAGGTGCCATGAATGCTGTTGATAAAACCCTTGGAGCAAATAAGTCAAACTGGGCACCAGTACAACCTCTTTTCTATAACCTTTATGGATACGAGGCTTGGGTAGTTCCAGTTGTGAATAAGACTGACGGTGCACTTGTTAAGGTTGCAGTGGTTGCAGCTCAAAATGGATATGTAGTTCTTGAAGACAATAAAGACAATGCGCTTGAAGGCTTTAAAAATGCTATTGCTTACGGAAAAATAAATGAAAACAGCAATAAAAATGCTAATAGCGAAAAAGCTGAAGAAAAGGCTATAACAGGCAAGGTATCAAGGATAACTGCAGTAACGGAAGAAGGAAATACTATCTTCTATGTTAAATTGGAAGGTATAAACACAATTTACATGGTTAATAAGTCTGCAGGAATTGATATAGTGCTTACAAAAGAAAATGACCAAGTAGAAATAAGGTATATGGATATAAAGGATAACAATGTTGTTTCAACAACTAAATTTAAAAATAATAGTGTAAAATAGGTAAAAATAAAGCCCTGTAAATGCAGGGCTTTATTTTATCTGTTATCAACCTTTTCAGGGTACATATCATGGTAGAATAATCTCTTTTCAGCAACTTCTCTCCACTTGGTACCTTCTTTACCATAATTACAGTATGGATCAATAGAAATTCCGCCTCTTGGAGTAAATTTACCCCATACTTCTATATATTTAGGTTCCATTAGCTTTATTAAATCCTTCATTATTATGTTCATGCAATCTTCATGAAAATCTCCATGATTTCTAAAGCTTAATAGGTATAGCTTTAGGGATTTACTTTCAACCATTAACTTGTCTGGAACGTAGGAAATATAAATAGTTGCATAATCAGGCTGTCCTGTTTTAGGGCAAAGACTTGTAAACTCAGGACAATTAAATTTAACAAAATAATCATTGTCAGGGTGCTTATTTACAAATGCTTCAAGTACTGTAGGGTCGTAGTCATAATTATATTTTGTTCCTTGATTTCCGAGAAGGGTTACTCCTTCTAGTTCTTTTTCATTTCTTCCACTCATGTTTATTTCCTCCAAATTTATTAACTGCTTAAGGTTTTATTTAAGTTTATTCTTCAATTGGTTAACTAATACAACTGCAACTATGCCTGGGATAATTTGACCGATGCATAAGCTAGTAGCAAGTACAATATAAGGTACATGTAGTACATAAGAAAGCCAAATAGGAACTACTAATCCAGGAACTAAAATCACTGGTATTGCTATAAAGCAATCATTAAGATTGTTTTTTCTTATAAGGTAAACTAAAAAGGATGTAAGCACACCTACTAAAAATCCTCCTAGCATATCAAATATGCCAAGACCGCCCATTAATGTATTGCTCAAAAGGTTGCTAAATCCTAGAGGAACAATTAAAAATGGATAAATTGCACTTAATCCATATAGAGAAGTAGCTAGTCTTATTTGATATTGCCCAAATGAAAAACCCTGAGTAAAGTACATTATTACTATGTACAATGCCATAACAATTCCGGAAATAGTAATTTTGTTAACTGATGATATTTGTTTTATACTCTGTTTTTGCTGCAATTTGCTGCCTCCTAAAGATAAATTTAAAAATAAAAAAAGGGCATAAGCTGCCCTATAAACTTAATACTATTTGTATTCTTTTATTTTGAATTAAAAAATTGCAAAATAAAAGGGGCACAAAGCCCCATCAAATACAAAATATACTACTAACAAGTAGTAAGTACCCTAGTTTTGTTTATAGACAGGATGGTTACGAACTGTCTTATTTTATTTTCTGAAAATAATAATAGCATAATTAGTGCAAATATGCAATTGTTCAATATATGTAAAAATCGTTAATTTAGTACATAAACATTTACATATTTCACTGCCCAATTTGTTGATTCACCATATGTATCAAAAAACACGTCAATGGTTTTTCCAATTATATTTGTACCAGTATCGGCTGCTATGGCAAAACCATAACCTTCCACAAATACCTTGGTACCAAGTGGAATAACACTTGGGTCAACAGCAATAGTACTGTAACCGTCCGGATTTCTTACAGCAAGTCTACCGGAAGCCGTATATGTTCTGCCTATGCCGCGAATAGCACTATAAGCAGTAGCTCTAGCTCTGAAAGATTTACTATAAGGTAGAGGATCTCCACCTCTTGAAATTGGTTTATCAGGATAAGTTCCAAGTACTACTATTTTATCTGTAGGATTTTTAGTTACTTTTTCACTAACAGTTTTTCTTGCTACTTCTTTTCCATTTTCATAGGTTACATCTGTAACAATCTGCTTTTCACCATTTTCACCGTCCTGAACGGTTTTCTTTACTGTATTTGATAAACCTCGGTCGGTTTTCATTACAGTTTTAAACTCAACTGGAACTGAATCTTTAAAGGTTTTAGTTTCAACCTTTACTACTTCTACATTCATATTTACATCAAGCTTTGTATTAAGCTCAGGAGTAACTTTATCCTGTGGATTGTAAGTTATTCCTTCAGCCTTCAGCATGGCTTCAACAGTATCCTCTGCAGTGAGTACATCTGTTTCTTTTCCTTCTACAACAACCTTAATGCTTACTGCCCGTTTAATGTTAACAGTATCTTTGTTAACTATTTTTGCATTTAAACTAGGAGATACTTTATCTTTTTGACCCACAGCTATGTCTTTATCTTTTAATGCCTTTTCAACAGTGTTGCTAAATGTTATAACCTTAATGGGTTTTCCGTCAATTACTACAGTAATGGTTTTTAATTTAACCCATACCAAAGTGCTTAGAATTGTAATTAATGTCACCAGCGCCAGAGAAGCTAAAATGGTCTTATTTCTTTTCTTTTCAAGAAAAGCTTTGAAATTTATAATGGCCATCTCCCCCTATCTATATTGGTAAATATATGAAGATGATATAGCATTTTTTTGATTCTGTCAAATTTGAAGGATTTAAATTGCATGGATTTAATATTTTGAATATATTTGTTAATGCAATTTGCAGCTTCAATTTACATATCCGTCTTATTCAATTATATTACTAACACTCCCAAAAAAGACTGAAATATTAAGGGGACTAGTATCAATTGTTCAAAGTTATATTTTGCAGTGCCGAAAATATTTAATTTAATAAAAGAAGGAATTTGTTAATATCTGGTGAATAAATAAGGCATGCATTTATATTAATTAAGGATGGTACAAATTATATGCTGCAATTAATAAAAAAGATTGATCTTACACCTGATTTAAAGAAGATATTTTATCTTTCATGGCCTGTAATGCTTGGCATGATACTGCAAAGTTTACTAGGAACAGTAGATATGATATTCATATCCAAGCTTGGAACAAATGAACTTGCTGCTGCATCTTTAGGGCAATCTGCTACTACAGTGGTTTTTGTAATGTCTACATTGGTATCAGCAGGGACTATAGCACTTGTTACGAGGAGCTATGGAGAAGGTAATATGGATAAAGTAAAAAGGTATAGCTCAGAGTCTTTTTTACTGTCTGCAATTATAGGTGGCATACTTAGCATTATTTGTTATATATATACCAAGCCTATAATTATACTTATGTTTAACCCAGAAGCTAAAATTCTAGATTTATCCTATAAATACTTATCGGTTTTGTTTATAGGGACAATTTTTGTGTTTTTAAATTCAGCCTTGAGAACAATAATGCAGGCATTAGGGGATACAAGAACGCCACTTTATGTATTTGGTGCTTCAAATATACTTAATATGCTTCTTGCACCACTTTTAATATTTGTTTTTCACTTAGGAATAAGAGGTGCTGCCTTAGCTGCGGTATTGTCTACCATTTTTTCCTTTGTAACAATAAATTATATTCTTATAAAAAAGCTATACAATAAAAGCTTAAAATGCTTTTTAGCAAGTATGAAGCTTGAATTTTCTACAAGTTTTAAAATATTTAAAATTGGAGGCTGGGCTTGCCTACAACAATTAGCTAGACCTTTAACCGGTATGTTCATGGTACGTCTTGTCTATGAGGTTGGAGGAAAGGATGGCTCAGCAGCTTTTGGTGCAGGCGGGCAGGTTTTTAATTATACCTTTATATTTCTAGTGGGTCTTTCTACCGCTATTGCAATAATGGTAGGACAGAGTCTTGGAAAGGGAGATGTTGAGGGGTGTAACAATATTATAAGAGAAGGAATAAAGCTGGCAGTAATAAATATGGCTATCTTTTCAATACCATATTTCTTTTTACCAGGATCAATGATGAGGCTTTTTACCACAGATGCTAATGTGACTAGAATTGGAGTTGCATATTTAAGGATAGTTTATTTAGGTGTTGTATTTGTAATTTTTCCAACAATATACGGAGGGGTATTTCAAGGTGCCGGAGATACTTTTCCACCTATGATATCTTCGATAATAGCAAATGTTTTTCTAAAATTGCCTATAGCTTACATACTTGCTAGAGGATTTCATATGGGCACTAACGGTGTATGGATTTCAATTGCTTTATCTGTAATTATAGAGGCAATTATTATAGTTTTTTTCTTTAAGCAGAATAGATGGAAAGAAAGGGTGATTTAATATGCTTACACGTACTGAAAGCTCTAAGATTATAACTGAATTCCTAAAAAAAGATTTACTTATAAATTTAAATATACTAGGAGTTATTGAAAATAGGCCTGAGGCTGAAATCTATGTAGACAACCCCCAAGACCCAACGGGGATATTAGTAAACAAGGGGTATATGAATTATTTATATTCTAAAAATAGTTCTTTTCTTGAAGAAGTAATTGAAAGGTTTAATAAGGATGGCTATTATGGCTTTGCAGGTATAGATAGATCAATTGCAGACAGTATAAGAGAGCATTATGAAGTGGATTGGTGCAACCCATGTACATTATACTATTTACCCAAGGAGAATTTAGATTTAACTAGAATAAAAAATGAAGTCCAAAGTATAGATATAAAGGATGCTGAAACTATAGACTATTATTATACCTTTAGAGGCGAAAATTCAATTAATTTTATTAAAGATGATATACAAAATAGACCATCTTCAGCTGTATATAAGGATGGAGAAATAGTATGCTGGGTACTTACTCACGATGATAATTCCTTAGGTATTATGTATACAAAGGAAGAGCATAGAAGAAAAGGCTATGCTGAGGATGTGACTATAGATATTGCTGCAAAGCATATTGAAAAAGGCAATGTACCATATCTTCACATAATAGAGGGAAATGGAATGTCACCAGGCCTTGCTAAAAAATGTGGATTTGTGGAATGTGGAAAAGTAGATTGGTTTGGTATTAGAGTAGGAAATCCAGAAGAATAATAAGATAAATATATGGTGATACAGTTAGAAGCTTTATAATGGAAAAACAGGGTATAAATCTCATTGACTATTTGCTTATTTGTTAATAAAATTAAGCAGTAAAGTTAATATTGTGAATGATAATTGTTGGAGATATCTTAAAAAGATAACCGTAGAAGAAAGGAATAAATTATGCTCAATATTTATTCCGAAGCTTTCAGGTCAAGTACAATAATTTGACACAACCCTGGAGAGACCGCTTAATCGTGGCATCAAAGGAGCAACTTAAATTTGAGGAAACTTTCAGATAAAAGGACAGGGAATAAGGTAGCATTATTTTTTATGCGACTTTGTTCCCTGTCCTTTTATACATTTTTATAAAATTGCTTTTTCATGGCTATAGTATTCAAGAAAATTAATTTATTGGGGAATAATAAATTAGGGGCTTTTTTTATAGAAACAATGAAAAATAGTTTAGGATGGTGTATTTATGGAAGCTGAAAAGCAACAAAGAAATGAAGTGAAGGGCTCAAAGGAACTTAAGAAGGAAATAGGATTATTAGAAGCAATGACAATGGTTATAGGGGTAGTAATTGGTTCTGGTATATTTTTCAAGGCTTCTACAGTTTTTAAAAATGCCGGAACTCCCAAGCTAGGGGTGCTAGCTTGGGTTATTGGGGGCATAATTACAATGGCCTCAGCTCTTACAGTAGCAGAAATTGCTGCTGCAATTCCAAAGACTGGTGGAATGTTTGTTTATCTAAAAGAGCTTTATAGTGAAAAATGGGCGTTCTTATTTGGATGGATGCAGACCCTTATATATGTTCCAGGAGTTGCCGCTGCTCTATCTATAGTTTTTGTTACACAGGCTACTTATTTTATTCCAATGACTGGAGCACAGCAAAAAATTCTTGCTATATTTATGTTATTCTTCATAATGATAATAAATGTTTTATCTACTAAACTAGGTAGTAAGGTACAATTTGTTGCTACTATTGCAAAGCTTATTCCTATATTTGTTATTATAATCTTTGGCTTGCTTAAAGGCCAGGCGCATAGTCTTTCTGTTCCAGTGACTGCTGGTACCTCGATGGGTGCTGCAGGGTTTGGTGCAGCAATACTGGGAACTCTATGGGCATATGATGGGTGGATTGGTGTAGGAAACATGGCTGGAGAGCTTAAAAATCCTAAAAAAGACCTTCCGAAATCCATAATATTAGGATTATCAATAACTATAGTAGTTTATATTTTAATAAATATGGCTATTGTAAATGTTATGCCAGTTTCAAAGGTTATTGCCTCTCAAAAACCTGCTTCTGATGTTGCAGTAATACTTTTTGGTAATTCAGGTGCTGGACTCATAGCTGCAGGTATTATGATTTCTATATTTGGAGCTATGAATGGATATCTAATGACAGGTGTAAGAGTTCCTTTTGCTATGGCCCAAGATAATCTATTTCCATTTCCAAAGTTCTTTGGGAAAGTTAGTAATAAATATGTAACACCAATAAATGCCTTTGTTTTTGAGATAGTTCTTGCGTGCTTATATGTTCTTAGTGGGTCTTTTGATACACTTACGAATCTTGCAGTTTTCGTAATGTGGATATTCTTCGTTATGACTGTGGGTGGAATATTTATCTTAAGAAAAAAGCACAAGGATTTAGCTAGAACTTACAGCGTACCATTATATCCAATTGTGCCTATAATAGGAATTGCAGGAGGTATATATATAATAATAAGTACTTTGATAACAGATACAAGGTATGCATTATTTGGAATAGTTGTTACTCTTGTTGGCTTGCCAGTTTATATGGCTATTAAAAAGAGCTCTAATAAGTAGATTTATAGGAAAAATAAAAAGTGCCTTTTGGCACTTTTTATTTTCAGGTGGTAAACTCTTATTTGAGTTTACCACTATTTTTTGCAATAATATAAAGTTTAGTTTCTACTCATTTCTAAAAGTTCTTCATTTGTTTCAGCTGCTTCATTTTCATTTACTAAAACAATTAAGCAGTCTCCAGATTGAATGGCAGTGTTACCTTTAGGTATAATCTCTTTTTCTCCTCGTCTGATACCTACTAGCAAGCAATGCTTTGGAAGTCTAAGTTCTTTAACTTTTTTACCGTCCATTACAGAAGCTAAACAAACTGGTATTTCTAATAAAGCTTTGTTCTTACTGTCTCCCTCAAATTCATATTGTCCATTATTCTTTAACAACCTATCAAGCAGTGATTCATATATTGGCTCAGATTTTAGCAAATCTGCCACTACGTAGGCTACTAAAGAAATTACACTTAATGAAAGCAAGTTTGAAAAGGTTCCTGTCATTTCTGTAATTAAGATACTGCCGGTAATAGGCGCTCTTACAATAGCCGTAAAATATCCAGCCATAGCCAGCATTATAAAATTATTTATATATTTGGGGTCAAAACCGAAAAAATGAACTAATGCATTTCCATATATAGCACCAGTCAAAGCTCCTAAAACTAGTAAAGGAAAAAATATTCCACCCGGTGCTCCAGAGCCATAGCTCAACATAGAAAAAAAGAATTTAATTATAAGAATAATAAATAGCATTTTCACTGTAAAATTTCCATTAGTCAAAGAATCGATAAGGGAATGGCCTCCGCCTAGTACTTGAGGCAAAAATAAAGCCAAAAATCCAGCAGCTATAAACGGAACCATAGGCCTAAATTTTACAGGTAACCATTTTATTTTGCTATAGAGATCCTGAGTTTTTAAAAGAGCATAGTTATATATAACTCCAAAAATTCCTACAATAATTCCAAGTAAAATAATATAACCATATTTTTCAAGAGGTAAAGCAGTTACATTATGAAAGCTGAAAACTGGCTTTAATCCAAAAAAATGTTTTGAAATAAAATCAGAGGTTAAAGCGGCTGACATAGCTGAAAGTAGAATCAATGGTGAAAAATGCTTATGTACCTCCTCAAGCGAAAACATAACGCCTGCTAAGGGTGCATTGAAGGCTGCAGCAAGACCGGCACTAGCTCCGCTTGTAATAAGATATTTTTCTTCAAGTTTTATCCTTTTAAAAACCTTACCAACACCTTGCCCAACAGCAGCGCCAAGTTGAATGGATGGACCTTCTCTTCCAAGAGATAAACCTGCTCCAATAGAAATCACACCACCAATAAATTTTTTTATAATTACTGATAGCCAATTCATATTGATCTTTCCTAAAAGTACACCCTCTACTTGAGGAATTCCACTTCCACTAATTAGAGGTTCTTTTTTTATTAACATCCCAACAACATATGCTAATATGATTAATACAAAGAACCAAACAGGCATAAGTTTGTATCTGGGGATATTAAGCTTAAAAATGAAGTTTCTTAATTCTTCTGCTTTTTCTAGGACGATTCTATAAAATACAATTAAGAATCCTGAAAGCATACCTACAAAAATACCTTCAAACAATAGTTTAAGTTTAAAGTTTTGCCAATGAGATAATGTGTTTATTGTATTATTCTTGCGTGTATTATCCATTATGCAACCCCCTTGTTTTTAGTTATTTGCTTCATTTCACAAGTTTTATTATAGCTCTGACACTTTAATAAAGCAAATTACTATATTGGAATGGTTAATTTGAGGAGTTTAATCAAGGAGACTTTTTCATATAAATTATAAGGAACAAACAGATGTGGTGCTTTCATAAAATTATAGTTGAAACGGCTTGAATTAATAAATAATTCAAGCCGTTCTTAAATAATAGTTATTTTACCCACTTTTCAGCCCATTTTTGAACTTCATCCATAGTAGGTTTTAATTCTCTTCCTTTTTCTGTGAGTTCATATTCTACTCTTACAGGGGTTTCTGGATAAACATTTCTCTTTATTATTCCTGCTGCTTCTAATTCTTTAAATCTTTCAGTAAGCATTCTATCACTAAGCTCAGGAATTAGGCTTCTTAAGTCACAAAATCTTTTAGGACCATCAAGAAGTACTTTAATTATTAGTCCAGTCCATTTTTTGCCTAACAATCCAAAAGCGCATTCAAATCTAGGACATAGATGAAAATCTCCCATTTTTATTCACCTCTTAACTTGGATTAATATTTATAAATTAATATTATAGTTCAACTTAAAATATATTAATATATATTTTAACATACTTATTCTATATTTGTTATAAAAAAAGTAAATATAGTTAAATAACAAATATACTTGACATAAGTTTATTACTTATAGTATTATACTTACATAAAGTAAGTTTAGATATTTTAATTATATCATTATTTTAAAAATAAGCAAGCCCAAATATAAAATGTTAAAAAAGTAAATAGAAAAGGAGGAGTTTTTATGAAACTTATAAAAGGAGAAAGAGTTAAAGATGGAGCGGGAGTAAACCTTAATAGAGTTATTGCAATTAGTTCACTGGACCATGCAGATCCTTTTTTTCTCTTAGATGAATTTAGAAGCAATGATAATTCTGATTATGCTGCTGGGTTTCCCATGCATCCTCATAGAGGAATAGAGACTATAACTTATATGATTGAGGGGAGCTTTACTCATAGAGATTCAAAAGGAAATGAAGGAAATTTAAAATCAGGTGAAGTGCAGTGGATGACGGCAGGAAAAGGAATACTTCATGAGGAAATGCCAGCTATGGAAAATGGACAGCTATGGGGTTATCAGCTATGGGTTAATCTGCCTGCCAAATACAAAATGGTAGAGCCTAAGTACAGGCATATTAAAGCAGAAGAGATTCCGCAGGTTTTAAAGAATGGAAGTGATGTTAAAATAATTGCTGGAGCTTATGATAATGCAGTTGGCCCAATTAAATCCTATATTCCAGTAGACTATATGGATGTAAGGCTAAATGGGGGCTTCTTTGAGAAGGAAACTAGAGAAACAGCTCTTATATATGTACATTCTGGTAAAGTTACAGTAAGTTCCGAAGAAGGAAAACTAGAAATAGAAGCTGGAGACCTATGTCTTATAGAAAGGGCATCTCACATTAAAATACATGGTGAAAATTCTGGAGTGCTTTATATAAGTGCTGATCCATTAAAGGAACCCGTTGCAAGGTATGGTCCTTTCGTAATGAATACTATGGACGAAATACTTAAGGCTATTGATGATTTTAATGATGGTTCCTTTGATAAATAGTAATGTAGAAAAGCTGTAGGAAGAGATTTTTTAGAAAATTATAATTATGCAGAATATTTATTGTTTATGCAAAAAAACTTGACAGCAAAGGAAATTTGTCATAAACTCTTTATTAAAAGTACGCTTTAAATTGGTCCTGTGAGGCCAGAAAGGGGTATGTAGGATGACTATATTTTTTTGTGCTGAAAATAAATGGATTAAAAAAGTAATTATTAACCTGAAAACATAAAAAGGATAACAGGAGAATAGTATTATTATTCTCTTTGTTGTCCTTTTATTTTTATGTTTTTTAATCTTAGGTATAGTTCATAAATTATAAGTAAAAACATAAGTTCTATGAATTAGTAATTTGGAGGTTAATAATGAAAGCAAAACTTATATTAGAAAATGGAATGATATTTGAAGGCAATGCGCTAGGTTATCTTGAGGAGACAGTTGGAGAAGTTGTATTTAATACTGGTATGACAGGCTACCAGGAGGTACTAACTGACCCGTCTTACTACGGACAGATAGTTACAATGACTTATCCTTTGATAGGAAACTACGGACTTAACCTTGAGGACGCAGAATCTAGTAGCCCTAAAGTGCGTGGATTTATAGTTAGGGAGGCTTGTGATTACCCTAATAACTTTAGATGTGAGATAAATTTAAACGACTATCTTAAAAATCATAAAATTATGGCATTAGAAAATGTGGATACAAGAGCTCTTACAAAGGTGTTAAGAAACAATGGAACTATGAAGGGCATAATAACCTTAGAGGAGTTAAGTGAAGGTTATATAAATGAAAAGCTGAAGAATTTTAGCAATAAAAATGCAGTTATGAATGTAACGGTAAAAGAGCCATACACCATTGAAGGAAATGGAAAGCATGTAGCAATTTTAGATTTTGGAATTAAATCAAATATAATAAGATCCTTTAGAAAAAGGGGTTGTAAAATAACTGTTCTTCCAGCAGATACAAGCTGCGAGGAAATACTTAAATACAATGCAGATTTAGTATTCTTATCAAATGGTCCTGGAGATCCAGAGGATTTAGATAAAGTAATTAATAATATAAAATTGCTTATAGGCAAAAAACCTATTGCAGGGATATGTCTTGGGCATCAGCTTTTAGCATTAGCCTTAGGTGGAAAAACTAAAAAGCTTAAGTTTGGTCATAGAGGCTGCAATCATCCAGTTATGGACCTAGAAGAAAACAGAGTTTATATTACTTCACAAAACCATGGATTCTACGTAAGTGAACTACCTAAGGATACAGCAGTTACACATGTAAGTATGAATGATGAAACTGTTGAAGGAATGAGACATAATAGTTTGCCAATATATAGCGTTCAGTTTCACCCAGAAGCATGTCCTGGTCCAAGGGATATAAACAAAATATTTGATAAGTTCCTAGAGCTTTAGTTTAAAACTTATTGGAGATATAAAAATTGATAGTTGTTTAAGTAAGAAAATCCAGAAGACACAGCAATTTATAATAATTGTTGGTCAGCAATGTGAGGAGGAGCATTATGCCATTAAATAAGGATATAAAAAGAGTATTAGTAATAGGTTCAGGTCCTATAGTAATAGGACAAGCTGCAGAGTTCGATTATTCAGGAACGCAAGCTTGTGAGTCTTTAAAAGAAGAAGGAATTGAAGTTATCTTAGTAAATAGTAACCCTGCTACTATAATGACTGATAAAGAAGTAGCACATAAGGTTTATATAGAACCTCTTACAGTAGAATTTGTAGAAAAAGTAATTGAAAAGGAAAGACCTGATAGCATTATAGCTGGAGTTGGAGGGCAGACAGGCCTTAACTTATCTGTAGAGCTTAATGATAGAGGAATACTAGATAAATATAATGTAAAAGTAATTGGCACTTCTATAGAAGCTATAAAAAAGGGTGAAGACAGAGAGCTATTTAGAGATGTAATGAAAAAAATAGGTCAGCCTTGCATCGAAAGCGAAATAATTATGGATATGGAGTCAGGAAAGGCTTTTAGTAATAAAATAGGATATCCTGTTATAGTAAGACCTGCTTATACCCTTGGTGGTACTGGGGGCGGTATTGCGAACAATGAAGAGGAACTAGAGGTAATACTTTCTCAAGGGCTTCAGCTTAGTGCAATTGGACAAGTACTTATAGAAAAAAGTGTTAAGGGTTGGAAGGAAATAGAATACGAGGTTATGAGGGATAGCTTCGGCAACTGCATTACTATATGTAATATGGAAAATGTAGACCCTGTAGGAATACATACAGGTGACAGTATAGTGGTAGCACCAAGTCAAACCTTGTCTGATAAGGAATACCAAATGCTTAGAAGTGCATCTATTGACATAATAAATGCTATAGGTATTGAAGGCGGCTGTAATGTACAGTTTGCTTTAAATCCTAATAACTTTGAATATGGGGTAATCGAAATAAACCCTAGAGTGAGCAGGTCATCAGCATTAGCTTCAAAAGCTACTGGTTATCCTATAGCAAAGGCTGCTGCTAAAATAGCTCTTGGATATGGACTTCATGAGATTAAAAATGCAGTTACTAAAAAGACCTATGCCTGCTTTGAACCAGCTCTTGATTATGTGGTAGTTAAAATACCAAAATGGCCTTTTGATAAATTTCAGCAGGCTGAAAGAGCACTTGGAACTAAGATGATGGCTACTGGTGAAATAATGGCTATTGGCAGCAATTTTGAAGCAGCCTTCTTAAAGGGAATAAGGTCCCTAGAGCTAGGAAAATATACTTTAGAGGATAAGGCAATGAAAAAGCTCACTTTAGCAGAATTAAAAGAACTGGTAATAACACCGGATGATCAGAGAATATTTGCTCTAGCTGAGATGATACGAAGAGACTATAGAATTGAAATGATATCCCAAATTACTGGTATTGACGGCTTCTTTGTTAAGAAAATAAAAAATATAGTGGAGCAGGAAGAAAAACTTAAACGACTAACTGCAGATAAATTATCAAGAGAAGAGTTATTTAAGCTAAAGAGTATAGGATTTTCAGACAAGGGAATAGGAGATTTATTGAGAATAAGTCCAGATGAAATATATAGATTAAGAATGAAATGGGACATTAAGCCTGTATACAATATGGTAGATACCTGTGCTGGAGAGTTTGAAGCTCTCACACCATACTTTTATTCTACCTATAACACCTATGATGAGGTTCAGGTAAGTAGTAGAAGAAAAGTAGTAGTTATTGGTTCTGGACCTATAAGAATAGGTCAGGGAATTGAGTTTGATTATGCATCTGTTCATGCTGTAAAGGCACTGAGAAAAATGGGAATTGAAACTATAATCATAAATAATAATCCGGAAACAGTAAGTACTGACTTTGATATATCAGATAAGCTGTATTTTGAACCTCTTACTGAGGAGGATGTTTTAAATATAATAGATAAAGAAAAGCCAGAAGGGGTTATACTACAGTTTGGTGGTCAAACAGCAATAAAGCTTGCTAGGTTCCTTCAAGAGAAAAATATTACAATATTAGGTACAACTTCAGAGCAAATTGACGCAGCAGAAAACAGGGAAAAATTTGATGCTCTTCTTGAAGAGCTTAATATTAATAGGCCTAAAGGCATAGGAGTTTGGAATGCAGCTCAAGGACTTTCAGAAGCTGATAAGTTAGGCTATCCTGTACTTGTAAGGCCATCCTATGTTCTTGGTGGACAAGGAATGGAAATAACCTATAATGGAGGAGAACTAGAATATTATTTAAAAAATGCTTTTGAAAAAGATAAGAGAAATCCTGTATTAATTGATAAATATTTAATGGGTAGGGAGATCGAAGTTGACGCAATATGTGATGGAGAGCAAATTCTTATACCGGGGGTTATGGAACATTTAGAAAGAGCAGGGGTGCACTCTGGGGATAGTATTACAATGTATCCTACTCAAAATGTTTCAAAGGAAATAAAAGAAAAAGTGCTGGAGTATACTAAAAAACTAGCATTGGGGATAGGAATAAAAGGTATGATAAATATACAGTTTATTGAGTACAAGAATCAGGTATATGTAATAGAAGTAAACCCAAGAGCTAGCAGAACTGTTCCTTATATTAGCAAGGTTAGTGGAGTTCCTATAGTCGAATTAGCTACCAGAGTTATGCTGGGTAAAAAGCTGAAAGACTTAGGCTTTGGCACAGATATATATAAAGAGCCAAATATAGTTGCGGTAAAAGTACCTGTGTTCTCAACACAAAAGCTGCCAAGAGTTGAAGTATCGCTTGGACCTGAGATGAAATCCACTGGAGAAGTCCTTGGGGTAGGCAGCAATATATATGAAGCGCTTCATAAAGGATTTATTGCTGCAGGCATGGAGCTTAAAAGTGATAAGAAGACAATACTGGCAACAATCAAAGAACATGACAAGCTGGAGTTCCTTGAAATTGCAAAAGAGCTTAGCAGTTTGGGGTACAAGTTTATATGCACACAAGGGACTGCTAAGTATCTAAGTGATAATGGCTTAGACACTGTGGAAATAGGAAAAGTAAATGATGAGGAACCTAATATTCTTAACGTAATAAAAAACAGAGAAGTGGACATGGTTATAAATACACCAACTAAGGGGAATGACTCCCATAGAGAAGGCTTTATTATAAGGAGAGCGGCAGTAGAAAAGAATATAAGCGTAATGACTACATTGGATACTGTTAAAGCACTAGTAGGTGTAAGTAAGATGAAATACAATGAATGCAATATAGATATATATTGTTTAGGTGATATCTAAATAATTAGATTAAAAGAATAGCAGCAACAAGAAATTGTTACTGCTATTGCCATTTTATTTGCAAATTAGGTGAATTATATGTAAAAAAATGTTGCTAAAATCCGAATATTGTATATAATTATACTGTACGTTCATTTTTTAGGGGGAGATACTAATGAGGGAAAAAAGTGTTAAAGAAAGAACTAACCAGATATACGTAATAGCTTGCACCTTCTTAGCTGTGGTGTATTCATTGGGAATTGCAATGATGTTAAGAGAGGGGACAATAAATTTTAAAGCTGGTGTGGTGGCTTTAACTATCATGGTTGTAACATCAATAGGAGCAGATATCTTTCATTATAAAAATAGAGAGAGTAAATTTACAAGCCATATATCAGCAACACTTTTTGCTGCAGCATATGCTATTGTACTATTCTCTTCCAAAGTAGAAGTTGCTCCAATGTTAATAATTCCAATGTTAATAATAGCCTCCTGCTATTTGGAAACTAAGTTTTTACTTATACAAGTATCGGGATCCTTTTTACTTAATGTAATTTGGATGATTTTGAATAAAAGTAATTTTAAAGATACCTCAAGTGTTTTAATGCAGGTTGTGATTATAATTTTATCCTATGGATTTCTTATTAGCATAACTAGATTTTCTCAAGCAATTAGAAAACAAGCTGAAGAAGAAAAGCAGAACACAATAAAAGCACATTCAGAACAGGAAAAGGTTTTAAATGAAATTAATTCTGCAATAATATTATTAAATAAAAATACAGAAGTTTTAAATAATAATATTGATAATATCGAAAGTTCCTCAAGGACAATTTTTGGTGCTATTGAAGAAATTACATCAGGCTGTGCAAGTACTTCTGAAAATATTGAAGAACAAACTAATAACTCGAATATAATTCAGGAAGACATAAATAATACATCAGTAATATCAGAGGAAATGAAAAATTCGGCAGAAAAAAGTAAGGAAATATTAACAAGCAGCATGTCTACAGTAAAAACTCTAGCTGAAAAGGCTGAAGCTGTAAAAGGACAGAATGATGACGTTTATATTATAGCTGATAGCTTAATAAAAAAGACAGAGAATGTTCAAAGCATAGTATATATTATTACAAGTATAGCAGAGCAGACTAATCTGCTTGCGTTAAATGCAGCAATTGAAGCTGCAAGAGCTGGAGAAGCTGGTAAGGGATTTTCTGTTGTTGCTGAAGAGGTAAGAAAACTGGCTGAACAAACTAAGGAGTCTTCAGGTAAAATTGCCGATATTGTAACTGAACTTCAAACAGAGGTATCGAAGGTTGGAGATTCTATTACTAATCTATCAGAAATTAATAAAGAAGAAGATTTGCTTGTAAGAGAAACTGAAGATAATCTTAAAAATTTATATAACACTGTAAATGAACTGAAAAGTAAGGTTGATTTTGTAAATGATAAGATTAACGGTGTGAAGGAATCTAATAAGAGAATTAATGATTCAATTATGAATTTATCAGCCATATCAGAAGAAACTGTAGCTAACTCAGAGGAGGCCTGCAGTACTATTGAAAGCTATTTAGATGAAACTAAACAAGCAAAACAGTCTGTAGGAGAATTAGTAAGTTTAGCATTAAGAATGAAAGAATATACAGAATAATTTTAAGTCCCATAAAACATTTTGTTTCTTGGGACTTTTTATTTTTTGGCAATTCAGGTAAAATATAATTAGTCATTTTTTTACATTATACATGAAGGAGATTTCATATGGCAGTAATGAATGTTAATGAGGTAATGGACAGGTCAATTGATGTGCTAAAGAAAAATATAAAAAGTATAGTGCTTTTTTCTTTAGGATATGGTCTTATTGGTTTAGGAATTGTTATTGTTTTAATGATAGTAGGAGGTATTTCTATGGTACTTGTGCCTAAAGATACTTCAACTTCAATGATAGTTGCTTATATTATAGTGTTTACTATAATAGGAATTTTGCTTTCAAGTTTCGTTTTATCCTCTAAAGCAGGAATTGCAAGGATATCAGGTCAGGATTTTTTAAAGGAGCAGGTAGCTGCGCATGATGCTATTAAAATTTCACTAAAGAGTATTCCAAAGTTATTTTGTGTTTCATTTCTAATTATTTTAATGTTTTTACCTGTAGCAGGTATTTTTGGGGCTATTATATATTTCATGTACAAAGCAATTGAAGACTCCATGCTATTATTTGATATATATGGAGCAAAAGAAATAATACTAATAATTCTAACAGTATTATTAGCTCTACTAATAGTATTCTGCATAGCAGCATTTTTCACCTGGTTCTGCTTTGTAGTTCAAGCAGTAGCTGTGGAGAAGTCGGGAATTATTGGCTCTATAAAAAAGAGCTTCACTTTAGTAAGACACAACTTTTGGCGTATATTCTGGTGCATAATATTATTCAATTTAACTATATTTGCTTTCAAATCATCTATTGATAGCTGCCTTGCACTATTAACAACTATTTTTTACTTTTTAGAAAAGTTCTTGAATATAAATCAGGATTTTATAACCTATGTGTCAACTATATTTACAATGCTTAGATGGCCGCTTAGCGTATTATACACACTGATTATTACTCCTATAGGAACAATAATGATGAGTACATTATACTTTAATCAAAGATTTGAAAAAGAAGGTTATGATTTACAACTAAAACTTATGGAAATACAGCATAATCAAGAAAGGGAGCAGTTAAGTGAGGGTGTTTAGTATAATTCTTCCTACTAATGTAGAGTTTGAAAATAAAGTTAATAGTATTCTTAATAGAACTGAATATAAGCACCTAAAGAATGGACTAGCAGATTATATAGATAGAATTAGAGAGGCTATAAGTAATTGGATTGTGGAAATGTTTAAAAAGGCTTACTTTAAGCTTTCTCCTTCTTCCTCTGTACCAGAAAAGCTATCTACTATTTTTTTGATTGTTGGCATATTGCTTTTTATGACAATATTAATTTTAGTAATTGTTAGGGTTACCAGAGCCTTTGAAAGAAAGGCAAAGGTTAGAGAAATCCTTGGAGAAAAAATAGATGAAAAGACTACCCCAAACAGCTTAAGGTCAAAAGGAGCAGACAGCCTAAGAAGTGGAGATATTAGAGGTGCAATAAGATATGATTTTATAGCATTGCTGTTATTAATGCATGAAAAAAGCATGATTTATTTGGACGAAACTAAAACAAATAAAGAAATTTATAATTATCTTAAAAAGAATAATTTTTCAAAGCTGTTAGAATTTCAAGCGTTAATCAATATGTTTAATGCCTCTTGGTATGGACATAAAAACTCCGCAATTGAAGACTACAATAGCTGGGGTTCAAATATAAGCATAATATGGGATGAGGTGATAAATTATGAAGAAAAAAGCAAGTAAAGAACTTATAGCATTCATAATTATCATTCCACTCTTTCTTTTAGGAAGTTTTTATTTATCAACTTTATCTGATGACAAGCTGCCCTCTTACTCAATAATTAATAAATCTAACAAAGGTTCAAGTGTGTTCTTTGAGACCTTGAAAGAGTTTAATTATCCAGTGGAGAGAACCTTAAAATCCATTGACAATTTTGATACAGATTCTATTCATATAGTAGCTGACACAGGAAACTTTAATATAAATGATGAGAACGTAAAATCCTGGGTATATAATGGAGGAATATTAGTTCATCTTACTACAGGAAATCTACACTTACTTGAGTATGGAAAGGTTGATAAGGGAAGTGAAAATATAACTCTATATCATTATGGACAAGGTTTAGTTATTGGCTCAGATGCCATATTTATTTCTAATAGAGAGCTGCTAAAGAATAAAGGTGGCGCTTATGAGCTTCTAAAAGAAATAGACGGACATGTATTTAAGAAGATATATTTTAATGAAGCTCATATGTATGCAGCAGATGCAAATAAAAAATCTCTATGGGACTTTGTGCCTAGAGAAGTTAAGGTAATAATGTATCAGCTTTTATTAATACTAGCAGCAGTTCTATTCTATAAGGGAAAAAGATTCGGAAAGGTTGTTCCTCTTTATGAAGAAGAGGAAAGAATCGAAAACGAATATATGTATTCTGCAGCATCCTTATATAAACAAGCAAAATGTTATGATTTAATAGTTGAAAGTTATTATAGAGAACTGCTAAGAAAACTTAATTGCAGTCATGAAGATTTTATTAATTGCTTTGAAAAGGAAAATATTCAATATATAAATAAAGCAAGAAAAGTATACAACTTTATGAATAAAGTATATAAAAATCCTAAGACAAAAATTAAAGCAAAAGAGTACATTCAAAATATAGCTACTATTGACCAGTTAACTGGTATCGTAAAGAAAAGGAGAGATTCATATTGGAAAGCGTTGAAAAAGACTCAGTAAAAGAATTGGTAGAAAAAATAAATGCAGAGCTAAAAAAGGTAATTGTGGAACAGGATGAGCTTATAGAACATTGCATTATAAGTTTAATTTCAGGTGGTCACGTACTGCTGGAAGGAGTACCAGGACTTGCTAAGACCTTAATGGTAAGAGCTCTTGCTAAAACTCTTTCTTTAGATTTTAAAAGAATTCAATTTACACCTGATCTTATGCCAGCGGATGTAACTGGTACTAAAGTATTTAATATGCAGACTAGAGAATTTGAATTAAAAAAAGGACCTATATTTACTAATTTTTTATTAGCTGATGAAATTAACCGTACTCCGCCTAAAACCCAAGCAGGACTTCTTGAATCCATGGCGGAAGGTACAGTGTCTATTGATGGTGATATGCTTCAGCTACCTACTCCATATATGGTGTTTGCTACACAAAACCCATTAGAGTATGAAGGTACATATCCGCTTCCAGAGGCACTGGTAGATAGATTCCTTATGAAAATTATGATAGATTATCCCTCACTGGCTGCTGAAAAAGAAGTACTAAAACGTCATAATGAAGGCTTTTCCAGTATGGATTTAGACAGCAGTAATATAAATGTTGTTTGCACAGCTGAGGACATTCTAAGCTGCAGACAGCAGGTTCAAAAGGTTAAAATTGATGATGAACTTATGCAGTATATAGTAAACATTGTAGCAGAGACAAGAAATAGTCCTGTAATTGATATTGGAAGTTCACCAAGAGGTTCTATTGCACTGCTTCAATGTTCTAAAGCCTCAGCAGCATATAATGGCAGAGAATATGTAATACCTGAGGATATTAAAAGTATGGCAATTCCAACTCTGAGACACCGTATAGTACTTAAGCCGGAACTAGAATTAGAAGGGGTAAAACCTGAACAAGCAATTAATGAGATACTTTCCAAAGTTAAAGTGCCTAGATAGAGAGCAGGGTGATAATATTGGGTATTACCAAAAGGTTTATATATTTATTAGCAGCAGGTATATTAGTACTTCTACTTAGCTTGTTCTTAAATACTTCATTAACTTTTTTTATTCTATATAACTTAATATGTGCTTCTACACTTATAATTGATTATTTAATATCTCCTAAGGAGGAGCTTATTGATATAGAGCGCCTTGGGACTAAAAGTCTCTCTATTTATGAAAAAGAGCCTATACTTATAAGTGTCTATAACAAGAGTGATTATAAGCTCAATATGGAACTCATTGATGAAATTCCAGATTTTCATTTTAAATGTGACAGTAAGTTAATGAAAGTTCTTATTCCGCCCCACGAAAAGCAAAAGCTTCAGTATTATGTGATTCCAACAAAAAGGGGAGCTTACAGCTTTCAGGCCATACATGTGAAGTTTAAGGGAAGACTTGGTTTATGTACAAAGCAATTTATGCTTAAATTGCCTAGGGAATATAAGGTATACCCAAATCTAAAAAATTTGCGAAAATATAGATTGAGTATCTGTAATAACAGGCAATTTAAACAAGGCCAAAGAAGTATTAAAATGCTTGGAAGGGGCACATCCTTTGAGAGCTTAAGAGAGTACGTCCCAGGAGATGAATACAGAAAGATAAATTGGCCAGCTACTGCCAGAGGTAATAAACCAATAATCAATCAATACGAGCCAGAAAAAAATCAACACGTACATATTATGATTGATACAGGAAGGCCAATGGGATATACAGTGAGAGGTCATAGAAAGCTTGATTTAGCAGTAAATACAGCTTTAGTGCTATCTGATATAGTAAATCAAAATGGGGATAAATCTGCATTATTATTATTTAATACAGAGGTAAACAATATGATAATGCCTGGTAAGGGTGCTGGACATAGAAATAAGCTACTGGAAGCACTTTATCATATTGAGTCTAATAAGCAAACTTCAAATTACGAAGATGCCTTTTATTACTTCAAGAAGAAAGAAAGGCATAGAAGCATAGTGTTTTTATTTACTGATTTTGATACTTTAGAAGAAGCTGAAGATATATTAAAGGTTTTGCCAATGATATCTAAGAATAATCTTGTAGTTTTGATACTTATTAGAAATGAAAAACTTGAGAATATAAGTGAACTTAATGTGAAAAATACTGAGGACTTATTTAGAAAAGGAGTTTCAATTGAACTTCTTGAGGAAAGAAGAAAAATAATAAGCATATTGAATAAAAGAGGAGTACTATGTATTGAATGTGAAGCAGAAAAGTTAGAGTATACTGCTATAAATAAATACATTCAGGTAAAGAACAAATCTTATTTTTAAAAGAAGTTTACCTCGTGCAAGGCAAACTTCAAAAGATTATTTTTTAATGAAATAAGGTATTGAAAAGTATACTATCAAAATAATTGCAGTTATTGCCGCAAACAAGAGCTTTATATTAGCAGATATATCAAGTGGTGTAAAGAAGCCCTCAATTATTCCTGCAATAACAAGCATGATTACAACCCCAGCAATTAATGACACAGCTCGTTTTGCTCCGAAAATTAATGCATGCTTTCTGGAATATTCCCCAGGAATAATAAGGCTCTTTGCTATCATTAACCCTGCAGCTCCAGATATAAATATGGCTGTAAGCTCAAACACTCCATGAGGAAGAATAAGTGACCAATAATTTTTGGGGCTACCATACATATAAATAAGAGCAGTCAGTGAGCCAAGGGTAGCACCATTAAAAAATAATACATAAATAGTTCCAAGCCCAAGGGTTATTCCAAGAGCAAAAGCCTTTAAGGATACTGTAATATTATTCACCATTATTTGGCTAGATACAAGTGGATAATTCCATTGTCCTCCACTGCCGGCTTGTCCTGATTTCACTCCTTCAACCATGTTTTGTGGAAGAAAAATCAGTGAATTATCGGTATTGTATATTACAAGGCCCAGGCTTATCAGCGCACCGGCTAGAAAAAACAAGAAGGATATTATAATATATAAGCGTTCTTCTTTAAGTTTTTTAGGAAATCCATAGCATATGTAACTTAGTATATCTTTAAATGAGGTTTTATCAACAGCGTAGATATGACTGTGGCATTTTCCAACAATAGAGTTTAAATAAATTACTGTATTACTTTCGGGATAATGGGTTCTAGCATAGGCTAAATTATGGCTGCACTGTCTAAAAAGCTCAAGGAATTTTTTAATATCTGATGAAGGAAGAGCTTTGACACCTTTTTTATTGACCTTGTTAGAGTAATCCTCAAGCTCTTTCCATTTGTTAGAATTTATTTTAATAAAATGATCTTCTTTCAATATTTTCACCTCTTTTACTATTTTAACAGATTCTAGCTGAATGTGTATATATAAAAATAACATAAATATCCAATGAAGGGAATGAGAATGTGCAAAAAATAAAGATTACAACGCCAGAAAATATAGAAGTTGAATATACCTTGGCAGATCTAGGATCAAGAACTGCCGCTGCCCTAATTGATTCGTTTATTCAATTAGGAGTCCTGTTAGTACTTCTTATAGCTGTACTGCTTTTAAAACATTTTGCTCCTGGTTTTTGGGAAGAATATTATGGATGGATAGTAGGAATTTCACTAATTGTTGCGATTATAATAGGCTATTGCTATTTTATTTTTTCAGAGCTTACCATGAATGGAAAAACCATTGGAAAAAAGGCGCTTAAGCTGAGAACAATAAGGAAAAATGGTCAACCAGTAACCTTTAAGCATTCAGCAATTAGAAATTTGTTTAGACTATTTATAGATTATTACGGGGTAGGGGTAGTAGTAATGTTTTTCAATAAACAGCACAAAAGAGTTGGGGACTTATTAGCTTCAACTGTTGTAGTGACTGAAGATAATAAGGAGCAGCCTATAACTCTTGAGAGTCTTCAAAATGTAAATGAAAATTACAGCTACTATTTAGATGAAGAAGAGAAAGAATTATTAAGAGACTATTTTCAAAGAAGAGAGAGTTTTGTAGAAGGCTCAAAGCTTAGTGAAGATCTAAAGCAGCACTTCACAAATAAATTTGATAAATTAGGAGTTTTAGATAAATTTCAGGACTTCATAAATAAACTATAAGAAATGGGAAATAATATTTTTTGTTACAGTAAAAATATTGTTGACACTAAAAATAAAAATGCTATAATAAGTTTAATCAAAATATTTCAAATACTATGATGAGAAGAGTAGACTGTAAAAAACATTTTCAGAGAGAGAATACATTAGCTGAAAGTATTCTTAAATGGAAACAGTTGAAGACCACCTCAGAGTGACTTTAATAGAGTCCGGTAATTCCGTTATAATTTTTTCAAGTGGCTTATAGTAAAATATAAGCAATTGGGGTGGAACCACGGGAATTAGTACTCTCGTCCCTTTTCTATTAGGAAAAGAGACGGGAGTTTTTGCTTTTAGTATTTAAAATTGTATAAATAAAGTTTTGAAAGGAGGTAAAAGTCCTAAATGGACTTTTACGGGTAAACTGCCGATGGGAATCGGCAAGCTTAGTTTACCCAGTGCTTCGAGTGAAAGGAGAAGAATTATGATAAAAATAAGATTAAAAGATGGCTCAGTAAAAGAATACGAAGCTGGAATTTCTATAATAGAAATTGCAAAGGACTTAAGTGAAGGCTTAGCAAGAGTAGCTTGTGCAGGAAGCGTTAATGGCAAAACTGTGGATTTAAGATATGAAGTAAATGAGGATAGCGATGTAAGTATATTAACATTTGATGATGCAGAAGGAAAATGGGCCTTTAGACATACTACTACTCATATATTAGCTCAAGCAGTTAAGAGACTTTTCCCAGAGGTAAAGCTTGCTATAGGGCCAGCTATTGAAGAAGGCTTCTATTATGATTTTGATAAAGAGGGTTCCTTCTCAGCAGAAGATTTAGAAAAGATAGAAGCTGAAATGAAGAAAATAGTTAAGGAAGATTTAGTTATAGAAAGATTTGAACTTCCAAGAGAAGAAGCAATAAAGTTTATGGAAGAAAAAGGTGAGCCTTATAAGGTAGAGCTTATAAATGATCTTCCAGAGGATGCAGTAATATCCTTCTATAAGATGGGTGAATTTGTAGACCTTTGTGCAGGACCACATCTTATGTCAACTAAGCCAGTTAAGGCCTTCAAGCTTACTCAAGTAGCCGGAGCTTACTGGAGAGGAAGCGAAAAGAATAAGATGCTTAGCCGTATTTACGGAACTGCATATACTAAGAAAGCAGATTTGGATGAATACCTAGCAAGAGTTGAAGAGGCTAAAAAGCGTGATCATAACAAGTTAGGCAGAGAGCTTGAACTATTTATGACAGCTGAATGCATAGGTTCAGGATTACCACTACTAATGCCTAAGGGAGCAAAAATAGTTCAACTGCTTCAAAGATTTGTTGAAGATGAAGAAGAAAAGAGAGGCTATCTTTTAACTAAAACTCCACTAATGGCTAAGAGTGACTTATACAAAATTTCAGGACACTGGGATCACTACAAAGACGGAATGTTTATATTAGGGGATGAAGAAAAGGATGAAGAAGTAATGGCACTTAGACCAATGACTTGTCCTTTCCAATTCCAAATATATAATTCAAGACAAAGAAGTTATAGAGATTTACCACTTAGATATGGTGAAACTTCAACACTATTTAGAAACGAATCCTCAGGAGAAATGCACGGACTTATCCGTGTTAGACAATTTACTATATCAGAAGGACATCTTGTTGTTAGACCAGATCAGCTAGAAGATGAATTTAGAGGTGTAGTAGACTTAGTTAACTATATGCTTAAGACTTTAGGTCTTCAAGATGATGTAACTTATAGATTCTCCAAGTGGGATCCAAAAAATAAGGAAAAATACATTGATAATCCAGAAGCTTGGGAAGACACTCAAATTAAGATGAAGAATATATTAGACCATCTTCAAATTAACTATACTGAAGCAGATGATGAAGCAGCCTTTTATGGACCAAAGCTAGACATTCAATGTAGGAATGTTCACGGAAAAGAAGATACAATTATAACTGTTCAAATAGACTTTGCTCTTCCAGAGAGATTTAATATGACTTATGTGGATAAGGATGGAGAAAAGAAACGTCCATATGTTATCCACAGAACTTCTATAGGCTGCTATGAAAGAACTCTAGCATTGCTTATAGAAAAGTATGCAGGAGCATTCCCAACTTGGCTTGCTCCAGTACAAGTTAAGGTACTTCCAATATCAGAAAAGTATCACGACTATGTTGATAAGGTAGTAAGTGACCTTAAGGCAGTAGGAGTTAGAGTAGAACCTGATTATAGAGCTGAAAAGATAGGTTACAAGATAAGAGAAGCTCGTATGGAAAGAATTCCTTATATGCTTATAGTAGGTGAAAAGGAAGCAGCTGAAAATGCTGTATCTGTAAGAAGCCGCAAGAATGATGATGAAGGTTCAATGCCACTAGATTCATTCATAGGCAGAATAGTAAGAGAAATAGCAAGTAAAGAACTATAATAAGAAAACAGGCACCTAGGTGCCTGTTTTTTATGTAGCAGTACATACTTTAGTCCGAATTAATTTTATATACCTCCACCAGAGGCTTTGCTAGCTAGGCTTTGATTTCTATACTCTTTAGGTGTGAGACCGGTATGCTTTTTAAAAAATCTTGAGAAATAAGTAATGTGATTAAAATTAAAAGTATAGCTTACCTCACTAATACTCAGATTTGTATAATCCATATAACCTTTTATTGCTGAAATTTTAAGCTCATTTATATATTCTATTAAGTTTTTACCTACTTCTTTTTTAAAAGCTGAAGAAAGGTAATTTGGATGTACATTTACATAACTTGAAATTTCCTGTAAAGACAGTTTTTTTTCTATATTTGTTCTTATATATTGAATAACTCTGTTGATTAACGGATTATAGTAATATTCCTTATGCCTTTTAAGAACCTTAATAAAATCGTTGAGCATATCGTATTCTAATTTTTCTGCAGCTTTTATACTAGTGGCTTCATCTATAAAATTAATATAGTAGTCACTGAGTATGAATGCTGTTTCAGCATCAAGGCCTGCGTCTATCACAGCACGTGCAAAAATAGTGCAGGAGCCTATTAGTGAATATTTTAGAGAATTAAGAGGCTTTTTTGATAAACTTGCGCGTTCTAGAGCATTTATTTGCTTTAAAATATCAATACTTGTATTGATATCCATGGTCTGTATGGCTTGTACTAACATTCTCTCAAGTTCATAAGATGGATGAATATAAGACATGTACCTGTTTTTAGCCATAGTTTGCTCAAGTTTCGTGTAAATGTTTTCCACCGCATAATACCTCGCTTTAAACTATATTAAGAAAGTATAACTTTTATTAATATTGTGTAAAAATTGTACAATTATTCCGATTATAATGTCAATAGAATCTTTAAGTTTTCCAGAAAAAGTGCTTAAGCATATAGAGGAACTTAATAGAGAATTGGTTTGGGTGATATAAGATTAGTAACGATCCAATGTAATCGTTATAGATAAAAAGATAGGGGGAAATATTAATGAAAAAGTCAATAGGTCTTGTATGTGCAATTGTACTTACCTTAACAACCATGGCGGGTTGTTCATCAAAAAGTGGAAGTACGCAAACAAGTAGCGACAAAAAGGAAAAAGCTGTAGTTACAGTAATTCAAAACAAGGTTGAAATTCAACAGCAGTTGGAAGATGCAGCAAAAGATTTTAATAAAACTCAAAATGATGTAGAGGTTAAAATTCTAGGGTCAGCAGGTGACAATCTAGTAACAACACTTCAATCACAGTTTGCATCAAGCCCAGAAAAGGCACCAACAATTTTTACTTGTGAAAGCGGAAGTGGATTTGATAAGTTTTTTAACTACATGCTGCCATTAGATTCTGCAAAAGCTGCAAAGAACATAGCAAAAGGTCAAGCAGATGATGCAATGAAAGATGGTAAGCTATATGGACTTCCAATGGCTGTAGAGGGCTTTGGTCTAATCTATAACAAAGCAATACTAAACAAGGCAGGAGTAGACCCATCCAGCATAAAATCAATGGATGACTTAGCTGCAGCGTGTCAGAAAATAGCTAAGGTTGATGGTGTGAAGGCTCCAATAGCATTTGCAAAAGAAACATACTTCCAATTTATGCACCCATTCAATTGGCCATTTGCAACAATGAGCAATTATAAAGAAGTTATTCCTAAGGTTATAAGCGGACAAACAGATCTAAAGGATATAAAAGAAGTTAAACAGTATGCAGAAGATTTAGCGAAAATAAAACCATACACAAATCTTGCTAAGGATACTTATGATGATCAGGTTGCAGGTTTTGCACAAGGAAAATATGCCTTTATTCACCAAGGTAACTGGGCACAATCCATAATTGATGATTACAAGGTTAGCTTTGAATATGGAATGATAGGAATGCCTACTGGTGGAAATACTTCAATCGCAGTAGGAAATTCAAATTTCTTTAGAGTTAATAAATATGCTTCAGAAGCTCAACAAAAGGGAGCTATAGCATTCCTTGATTGGCTATTTACTGACAAAGCAGGACAGACATATGTTACTGATAAGTTTAAGCTAATACCAGCTTATAATGGCTTTGACACTAAAAACTTAAATACTCTTGCAAAAGAAGTTTCCAAGTACTCACAAGAAGGCAAGACAGTTCCTTGGACATTCAACTTATTCCCAGCAGGTGTTGATAAGGACTGTGCAAGTGCAATGGAAAAATTCTATGCAGGTCAATTAACAAGCGATCAACTACTTGATGAAATTCAAAAAGTATGGGTTAACGCAGCAAAAAAATAATATAAAAACACTTGAAAATATTAAAGTAAATCTGTTCTACTATAAGAACTTCGTTAGAATATCATAGAACTATTAGAAAATATTGCGAAGCGCAAATAGTGGATACTATATATTAAAAGCCTCGATAAGAGGCTTTTAATATAAGAAAAATAATTATCACAGGAATGGAGGGTGGCACAATGGATAGAAAAATAAAAGGTAAAATAACCACTGCATTATTTGTTATTCCATCGCTTTTCATATTTATAAATGTAGTTATTATTCCATTTATCATTGGAGTAGTATATTCATTTACAAATTGGAATGGCTTTGCATTTAAAGGATCTTCCTTTGTAGGCTTAAAAAATTATGCAGCAGCATTTGGAGATGAGAAATTTACATCTTCCTTTTGGCTTACTACAAAATATACCTTTGTTATGATAATACTTGTTAATGTAGTAGGACTTGCTCTAGCTCTACTAGTTACCTCAAAGGTAAAGGGGAAAAATTTATTCAGAGGGGTATATTTTTTGCCTAACTTAATTGGAGGACTTATTTTAGGTTTTATATGGAAGTTTATATTTACTAAATTTTTTGAGCAGCTTGGTGAGCTAACACATTCCTCAAAGCTATTTTTCAACTGGCTTGATCATCCAACAGCTGCCTTTTGGGCTCTTGTTATAGTGGGGGTATGGCAGATGGCTGGTTATGTTATGGTTATATATATTGCTTCCATTGAAAGCATCTCTGATGAAGTTATGGAAGCAGCAGATATAGATGGGGCAAATGCCTGGACTAAATTTAGAAAAATAACGTTACCTTTAATAACCCCAGCATTTACTATAAACTTATTTGTTACATTGTCAAATTCTTTTAAGCAATACGATACTAACTTGTCACTTACAAATGGAGGTCCTTTCGGAAGTACGGAACTTATAACTATGAATATTTTCCAAACAGCTTTTGGTTACAATAAATATGCTCAAGCTCAAGCTAAAGCTATTATATTTTTCTTGATTATTATGGTTATAACAATTGTTCAAGTGAGAACTACAAAAAAGAGAGAGGTGGAAATGTAATGAAACCTAAATCTAAATCTAATATAATATTGACATTTTTAGGGTGCATTGCAGCAATCTTCACTTTGTTCCCTATGTATATAATGATAGTAAACTCTTTTAAAGGAAGAGCACAGATATTTACAGACACAATGGGACTTCCTAAGTCCTTAGACTTTTCCTACTATATAGGTGCTATTGAAAAAATGAAGTTTTTAAAAGCCTTTGCTAATTCCTTAATTGTAACAGTATTAAGTACTACATTAATAATAGTTTTTTCTTCTATGACTGCATGGGCTTTAGTACGAAGTAAGTCAAAACATGCTAATTCTATACTGTATTTATTTGTAGCAACTATGCTTGTTCCTTTTCAGGCTGTTATGATTCCACTAATGCAATACATGAGCAAATGGGAAATCAAAGCTATCCACTTTTCCATGATGGATACCTTCTATGGACTTATATTTATGTACATTGGGTTTGGTATGAGTCTGTCAGTTTTTCTATACCATGGATTTATAAAAAGTGTTCCACGTTCTTTAGAAGAAGCAGCAGAAATTGATGGTTGTAATAAGTTTCAGGTTTTCTGGAGAATAGTATTTCCAACCCTTAAGCCTATTACAGTAACAGTTGCAATATTAAATGTTATATGGATTTGGAATGACTATCTCCTTCCTTCTTTAGTACTAAGAAGTCCAGAGCTTAGAACAATTCCATTATCTACATTCTATTTCTTTGGAGAATTTACAATACAGTGGAACCTTGCAATGGCAGGACTTGTTCTAACAATTATACCAATAATTATTTTCTACTTATTCTCACAGAGATACATTATTAAAGGTGTTATGGCTGGAGCACTTAAGTAGTATGTGGTGATGTTTATTATAAAGATTTAGTCAGAAAGTGAGTATGCATTATGAGCAACGGATGGATGATAAGTGATAATAGTTTAGATATAAAAGAACTTTTAAAGAATGAGAGCATTTTTAATATTTCCAATGGCTATATTGGAATTAGGGGAAACTTTGAAGAAAAGTATCCTGATGATTATCCAACAGTGAGGGGAAGCTATATAAACGCTTTATATGAAGAAGTTTCAATACCTTATGGAGAAAAGGCCTATGCTTTTCCTGAAGCAATGCAGAAGATTGTAAATATTATTGATGCACAGGATATCAACATTATTGTTAATGGAGAAGGCTTTTCTTTATTTGAGGGTACGGTAAAGAGCTTTCAGAGATACTTAGACATGAAAGAGGGATGCTATGTAAGAGAAATTTATTGGGTGTCTCCTTTAGGAAAAGAGCTTAAATTAAAGATATCAAGAATAGCTTCTCTTAAATATTTGGAACTATTTGCAATCAACTATGAAATTGAAAAAGTGAATTTTGATGAGGATATTACAATTATTTCATCTATAAATGGGGATGTAACTAATTTTACTGATGATAATGATCCGAGAGTTGCTGCTGGACATTCGCATATATTATCTGTTAAGTCAGTAGAGCTAGAAGATGAAATTATGCAGATAGCTTCAGAAACTCATAATTCTAAAAATCTTGTGACAGTTACTACAAAGCATAGCTTGAATGTGGCCAATGACATTTCCTTTGAAAAGACTGATACCTCTATAAAAGCTATTATTAAAACTGCGCCGGGGAAAGCTATCATAAATTTTACTAAGTATAATGTGTATACTGACTCAAGGCGTTATAAAAATCCACTAAAGGATGGCTTTAAAATAGTTAGAGAGCTGAGTAAAATGACTTTTGAAGAGCTCAAAAAGCTGCAAAGTGATTTTTTAAAGGAATTCTGGAGTATTGCAAATATTTCAATAGGTGGAGAAGATAAGCTGCAGCAGGGATTAAGGTATAACCTTTATGAATTATTGCAGTCGGTAGGGAAAGATACAATAAGCAATATATCAGCCAAGGGTTTAAGTGGTGAAGGCTATGAAGGGCATTACTTTTGGGATACGGAAATATATATACTACCGTTTTTTACCTTATGCTGCCCTAAGCTTGCAAAAAATTTACTTAAGTACCGATATACGATTTTAGATTCTGCAAGGCTTAGAGCAAGGGAAATGGGGCATAAAAAAGGTGCAGCCTATCCATGGAGGACCATAGTTGGTGGAGAGTGCTCATCATATTTTCCTGCTGGAACTGCTCAATATCATATAAATGCAGACATTGCATATTCCTATGTTCAGTATTACCTTGCTACCGGAGATTTTGATTTTATAAAAGAATTTGGTGTAGAGGTCATTTTTGAAACTGCAAGAATCTGGCTTGAAATAGGACACTACCATGAAGGGTTCTTTAAAATTGATGACGTTACAGGCCCTGATGAGTATACTGCAATAATAAACAACAACTATTACACAAATGTAATGGCTAAGCATAATTTAAAGTGGGCAGTTAGGCTTTATAATGAGCTTCTTTTGAAGGATGAAGAACTGTTAAATGAGCTTTGTGAAAAAATAGCTTTAACAAAAGAAGAGGTAGAGACTTTTGAAAAGGCTTCAGATAAAATGTATCTTCCATATGATGAAGAGTTAAAAATAAATGCTCAGGATGACAGCTTCTTAAGTAAGGCTATATGGGATTTTGAAAATACTCCAAAGGAAAATTATCCACTACTTTTACATTATCATCCTCTTACAATATACAGATATCAGGTTTTAAAACAAGCAGATACAGTTCTTGCACATTTTCTTTTAGAAGATGAAGCAAGCTTAGAGACTATTAAAAATTCTTATGATTATTATGAGAAACTTACAACTCATGATTCATCATTATCCTGTGCAGTATACAGCATAATGGCTTCTAAAATAGGGTACATTGATAAAGCATATGATTATTTTATGGAGACTGCACTTTTAGACTTAGAAGACACCCATGGGAACACAAAAGATGGAGTGCATATGGCTAACATGGGTGGAACTTGGATGTCTATAGTATATGGCTTTGCGGGACTAAGAATAAAGGAAGACCATATTTCTTTAAATCCAAAGCTTCCAAAGCACTGGTCTGAACTAAAGTTTAGTTTTAAGTATAAAGGCTTTGTTATAGCAGTGAAGGTAAATAAAGATAAAACTGAGGTAAAAGTACAAAAGCCTTGTTCTATTAATTTAAAGATTAATGGAAGACTTTATTCCTTTGAAAATAACACTAGTATAGAAATACTTAATTAATTTTTTCGCAGGGCATAAAAGGGTGGTTCGTTAAGAATTACCCTTTTATATTTGAAAAATAAAACTTATAAATCAGCAAAAAAAGTCAGGATTTACTGCATAGGATAGTATATAATTAAAATAATCCCGGGAGGTGTACTATTAACATGTTTAATATAGACCAAATAAAAAGAATTCAAGGATCAATTGATTATATTGAAGAAAACTTATGCGAAGATATAAAGCTGGAGGATATTGCAGAAACGGCTTATTTGTCTCAGTTTCATTTTCATAGAACTTTTCACGCTGTAGTTGGAGAAACTGTAATGGATTATATTAGAAAAAGAAGACTAACTAGAGCCGCAGAAGAGCTTGTACAACATAAGGTTAAAGTAATTGATGTGGCATTAAAATATCAGTTTAGCTCTCAAGAAGCGTTTACTAGGGCGTTTAAAAAGCAGTTTGGAGTATCACCCAGAGAATATAGGAAAAACAAAATTGAAGAAAAGCTGTTCAGCAGAATAAATGTTGAAGAGATTATTAATCCTCAATTTATAAACAGAAAAATTAAAGCTGCTAGAAATAATGAAGTCAGCATGAGGATGGCTGCATAATTATTTTAAAGGAGGAAGTAAGATGGCTTATGTTCCAACAGTAATAGAGCAAAGTGGGCATGGTGAGCGTGCCTTTGATATTTATTCCAGACTTTTAAAGGATAGGATTATAATGCTCAGTGATCAAGTTGATGATGCATCTGCAAGTTTAATTGTAGCTCAGCTGCTATTTTTAGAGTCAGAAGATCCAGATAAGGATATATATTTTTATATAAACAGCCCAGGAGGGTCCATAAGTTCAGGGCTTGCAATTTATGATACTATGCAATATATAAAGCCAGATATTGTAACCATTTGTATAGGAATGGCTGCAAGCATGGGATCATTTTTACTCACAGCTGGTACTAAAGGTAAGAGGTATGCTCTACCTAATAGTGAAATACTTATTCATCAGCCTTCAGTAGCTGGTGGTTTTCAAGGTCAGGCTACAGATATACAAATACAAGCTAATAGACTTATGAAGACAAAGGAAAAGCTAATTAGGATATATAATGAAAAAACCGGTCAGCCTATAGAAAAGCTTAGAGCAGATATGGAAAGAGATTATTTTATGTCAGCTGAAGAAGCAAAAGAGTATGGCTTAATTGATGATATATTGGTTAGAAATTCAAGATAGCATAAAAAAAGGTACCTAGCAATAAGGTACCTTTTTTATGCATTTTATTTTTCTATAACTTCGCCAAGTTTTTCTAGTATGTACTGCTTTAATTCGATCTCTCCAATGAAGGTGTTGTCATCAAAATCACTTGGTTTTACTCTAAAGAAGTTTATTACAAGTTTTCCGTCATTTATAAAATATTCATCCAGGTGCAGTGGAGAGAATATGACTTCTAATTCTTCGTATTTTGAATTTGGATACTTGGAATTTAGACCATCCTTTAAATCTTCTAGATTTAATTTTTTTATTGGAGTTACCATTGCATTTGTGTATTCAAGGTCTTCCATCATCCAAAGGTTGTTATTATAAAATCTGCCTTCTTTTTTGTTATCTCTTGAAAAAATTTCTCTATTTTTAAGAGCACTCAAAGCTCTTCTTACTGATTCTTCAGTAAATTCACTGTCATAAGCTAGAGTGAAACCGGGCATTGCAGCTACATCATAGATAAACATTTCAGAAACATTATCCCTTTCACTAACAGCCTGCCAAAAGTATAGCATTGCTTCTACTGCATCAAGATTTACTTTTATTCTTTGTAACATTATAAATTGCTCCCTTCACTAATAGTCTATTCTTTATGGGTATGTTTGCTAGTACCAGTAAAAGAATATTGGTTATCGTTTACAAGGTTATTATAACACTAATATTAGAGATTTAAAAATTAATATGCTTTATAATAAAAAATATATTATTAGTATCTAGCCTTTTGACTTCAACTTTCACCATTGCTATAATTATTCATAAGACACTAAACAATATATAGTATTCAAAATTTGCAATATTTTTAATATAACGAGGATAAATCAACTGAAAAGTGTTGTATATCTTAAGGGGTGCAGGAGGACTTATGTATAAATTAATTCTTGTAGATGATGAGCAAGAAGTAAGAGAAGGTATTCTAAAAAAAGTAGAATGGGAAAAGTACGGCTTTGATATTGTAGGGCAAGCTGAAAATGGTAGGGAAGCCTTAGAAATAGCTGAAAGAACGGACCCTGATGTAGTAATTACGGACATTAAAATGCCATTTATGGATGGCATAAGACTTTCGGAAGAATTGAGCAGAAGATTTCCAACTACTAAGGTTATTATTTTAACAGGCTTTGATGAGTTTGAATATGCTCAAAAGGCCGTAAAGCTTAATGTAGTTGAATATGTACTTAAACCAGTATCTGCTAATGAATTAGTTGAGATATTATCAAGGGTGAAACTCTTGATAGATGAAGAAAAAGCAAGAAAAGAAGATATAAATACACTTAAAGAATACTATGTAAAAAGTTTGCCTATTCTTAGGGAAAAATTTATGACTACACTTATAACAAATAAGCTTCACCGCAGCGAGATTATGGAAAAGGCTCAAAGTTATAATTTAGATTTGAATGGAAACGGTTTTATGGTTTCTGTTGTAAGCTTAGATTATAACCTAAGTGCAGAGGACGGAGAACATAAGGGATTAAATGAGGGCAGCGGCGTGCCTAATGAAATGGAACTTATTAAAGTTTCGGCTTTAAACCTATGTAGTGAAATAGCAGCTAAGAATGAACTGGGAATAGTATTCTTACAGGATGATAAAATAGTTATTATTGCGGTTTCAAAACAAGATTCAGCAGAGCAGTTTGCAGTGAACACAGTTAATACACTTGAAGAGATAAGGACAAGCGCGGAAAAATACCTTAAGAGTACTGTAACTATAGGAATAGGTACCTTCTGTACTGAAGTTAATGAATTAAGCAGTTCCTATAAAGCAGCTCTTTCTGCTTTAGATTATAGAATTGTCCTTGGAAATAATAGAACCATTTGGATAGCAGATATAGAACCACAAGCTGTAGAGAAAATCACCTTTGATGAATTAAAGGAAAGAGCACTTATGAGCAGCATAAAGGTTGGTACTGAAGCAGAAATAGGTGAAACTATAGATAATTTATTTAAAGAGGTAATTGAAATAAAAGCATCTATCAAGGACTATCAGATATATCTACTTGAGATATTGACCACCATTACAAAGATTGCAAAAAACTCTAATGTAGATATGGATGATATCTTTGGAAATAATTATAATTTCTTTGTTGAATTATATAAATTCAATGATATCAATGAAGTTAAAAGTTGGGTTAAAGACATAGCGTTAAAATTGTCTAACTATATTACAAAAGATAGACAGGATACAGTAAAGCTTATTGTAAGGCAGGCAAAGGATTATGCTAAAGAGAACTACAATGATAGTGAGATAACAATAAACAAAATCTGCGAGCATCTTCATATAAGTCCAACTTATTTTAGTCTTATATTTAAAAGGGAAACTAAAACTACCTTTATAAATTATTTGACAAAGATTCGTATGGAAGCTGCCAAAGAATTGCTTCGTACTACTGATAAAAAAACCTTTGAAATTGCTGAAAAGGTAGGGTATTCTGAGCCTAACTATTTTAGTTACAGCTTTAAAAAGAACTTTGGAATATCTCCTTCTGAATATAGAAATAGTCATAAAGTATAATAACTTAAGGAGCTGATATAGTGAAGGAAATATTAAAAAAATATATAGCAGCACCTGTAAACAGGTTGCTAAAGTCTTTTAGATTAAGAAGTATACAATTTATAATAACAGTATCCTTCACAGTTATAACAGTTTTTGCAATTCTTATTGTTGGAACTACTCTCTATAATAGATTTAATAAAGCTGCGGAAGAGGATGCTTCTTTGAGTACTAGACAAATTATAGAGCAAGTTAATTTGAACTTGGATGATTATTTAACTAGTATGGTTCAAACTTCAAATTTGCTTAATAGTACTATTAATAAATACCCATCTCTTCCTAATGATAAACTAGAAGGACAGATGAACGTTATACCTGATACAAAGCAAGATATAGTTACTTTGGCGGTTTTTTCTGAAGATGGGGAGCTTTTAATGGGATCACCAAACTCAAAACTAAAGTCCAATGTAGTTATAGAGAGGCAGGAATGGTTTCATTCAGCCCTTAGCTTGCCAGGAAGTCTATTCTTTATACCTCCCCATGTACAAAATCTTTTTGAAGATAAACATGATTGGGTGGTATCATTAAGCAGGTGTATAACTTTTTATAGAAATGGTAAAGGGGTAAGGGGAGTACTATTAGTAGATCTTAATTTCAAAGCCATAGAACAGCTTTGCAGAAGAGTAAGTCTTGGTAGAAGGGGATATATTTATATTGTTGATTCAGAAGGAAATATTGTATACCATCCACAGCAGCAGTTAATTTATATGGGTTTAAAATATGAGAACAATGACGATATATTAAAGCATAGCTATGGTACCTTTATGCAGGAATTTGGTGGAGATAGAAGGCTGGTTACAGTAAAAACTGTAAATTATACTGGTTGGAAGATAGTTGGAATATCCTATATGGATGAATTAGTTGCTGCCAAAAGGGATATTTATAACTATGTATGGTTTATAGTAATTACAGGTATTATCTTTATAATAGCTATTTTTAGTGTTATATCAGCAAAGATTTCACAGCCGATAAAAGAGCTGGAAAAGTCAATGAAACTTGTGGAAGAAGGTAATTTTGATATTAATATAGATGTAAGAGGAGAAGATGAAGTAGTAGAGCTATCTAGAACCTTTAACATTATGGTATCAAGAATTAGAGAACTAATGGATCAAATACTTGTGGAGCAGGAAGCTAAGAGAAAGAGTGACTTAAATGCGCTGCAGGCTCAGATAAATCCGCATTTTTTATATAATACCTTAGATTCAATAGTGTGGATGGCGGAAAATGGCAAGAGCCAGGATGTTATCACCATGGTAACTGCTTTAGCAAGACTATTTAGAATCAGTATAAGTAAGGGTAAAGATATTATTTCTGTGGAGCAGGAACTTGAGCATGCAAGGAATTATATGATAATCCAAAAGATTAGATATAAGAATAAATTTAGTTTTGAAATAAATGCAGATAAAGAAGCACTTACTCGTAAGACTTTAAAGCTTATTTTACAGCCAATTATAGAAAATTCCATTTATCACGGTATAGAATATATGGTGGATGAAGGGCTTATTAAAATAAATGTAAGAACCACTGAGGATAAATTAATATATGAGATAAGTGACAATGGACTTGGAATGAAACAAGAAGTACTTGAAAATATATTGTCTTTTAAATCTAAAAATACTGGTGGTTCTGGTGTTGGAGTTAAAAATGTGCATGAAAGAATTCAACTCTCTTATGGCAAGGAATACGGACTTGCTATTGAAAGTGAATTGGAGGAAGGAACTACTGTTACCATAACAATTCCTCTTATTGATTAGGAAGGCTAGGATTATATATGATAAAGAAAAAAATATTGTTTATATTTAGTATAATTTTAATTATTGTAACAGCATTTAATGGGTGTTCAAAAAGCAATGATATAACAAGTAATGATAATAAAAGAAATATTACCATCATTGTGAAAATGAAGGAAGGAAACTATTGGAATACTGTTAGACAGGGAGCAGATGCTGCTGCAAAGGAGTTTAATGCCAATGTAAGCTTTATTGCAGCGGATAATGAAACTGATATTGATGATCAGATAAAGCTTGTAAATGGTGCCATAGAAAATAATGTTGATGCAATAATATTGGCAGCTAGTGATTATGAAGGATTAGGGAAAATTACAGATACTGCACATACTAAGAAAATCCCCGTCATTGCCATAGATACAGAAGTTGACTCTAAATATATTAAGAGTTTTATAGGCACTGATAATGTAAAAGCTGGAGAAAAAGCTGGGGAAGCGCTTGTAAATGTTGCAGGTGTAAATAGTAATGTGGCTATCATGAGTTTTGTGGAAGGTGCTAAAAATGCAAAGCAAAGGGAAGAAGGTTTAAATAAGGTACTTTCAAGATATCCAGACATGAAGATAGTTGCTAAGAAGTACTGTAATTCAGATGCTGACACTGCAGAAAAACTTGCAAAGGAGCTTATACAGACTCATGAAAATCTAAATGCTATTGTGGCCTTAAATGAAGCTGCATCCTTAGGCGTTTCAAAAGCCATTGATAGTATGAAACTTGGAGGAAAGATAAAGGTAGTGGCCTTTGACAATGCTCCTGATGAAATAAATCTTCTTGAAAGCGGTGTAATACAAAAGACAATAGTACAAAATCCCTTTAGCATAGGGTATTTTGGTGTTAAGTATGCCGTAGATTCTATAGATGGCAAGAAGATTCCAAAGGAAGTAGATACAGGATCCAAGGTTATTGATAAGGATAACCTGTATTTACAGGAGAATCAAAAATTAATATTTCCATTTACAAAATAATTAGAAAGTAATATTGATGTTAATTTTATTACAGGAGTATTTCAAAAAATTGAAGTACTCCTTTTTGCTTTTAAAATTAAAGGTAAAAGCAAATAAATACATATATATGAAAAAAGGTAAAATGCTCATATATAATATAATAATTTTTCTAAAAATTAAGACAGTAGAATTTCGATATAAATGAGTAGGATTTTATATTATTATGAATACGTTTTTATGATATCCTTTTCATATAGCAAGGGGAGAACAACAAATTCTCTTCACTAAATTAAAATTCAAGGGGGAAACAAGTATGAAAAGAATAGCTGCTTTAGTGGCTGCTGCAATCATGACTACAGGAGTACTAGCAGGTTGCGCTAGCAAAAACAATGCTGGGGGAAACGCTTCTTCAGGAGGAAAGGAAATAAAAGTTGGTACAGCACTTTATAAATTTGATGATACTTTTATATCCACTGTTAATAAAGCAATAAAGCAAACTGCTGATGATAAAGCAAAAGCTACTGGAGAAAAAATTAACGTTAACTCCGTTGATGGACAAGGTCAACAAGCAACTCAAAACGACCAAGTAGATACATTTATTACTCAAAAATATAATGTAATGGCAGTTAATATGGTTGATAGAACTGCTGCATCAGTTATTATAGACAAAGCAAAACAAGCTAATATACCAGTAGTATTCTTTAACAGAGAGCCAGTTAAGGAAGATATGGCTAAATGGGATAAGATATACTATGTAGGAGCTAAGGCTGAAGAATCAGGAACAATGCAAGGAAAAATCATTGCTGATTACTGGAAGGCACATCCTGAAATGGACAAAAACAAAGATGGAAAACTTCAATATGTAATGCTTGAAGGAGAACCAGGACACCAAGATGCTATATCAAGAACAAAGTATTCCATCAAAGCTGTAGAAGATGCTGGAATAAAGGTTGAAAAATTAGCTAGTGATACAGCTAACTGGCAAAGAGCTCAAGGTCAAGAGAAGACTGCTGCATGGTTATCTGCTTATGGCGATAAAATAGAAGCTGTATTCGCTAACAACGATGACATGGCTCTAGGTGCAATAGAAGCTCTTAAGGCTGCTGGATACTTCAAAGATAACAAATTCATGCCTGTAGTAGGTGTTGATGCTACTGCTCCAGCACTAGATGCATTAAAAGCTGGTCAATTATTAGGAACAGTATTAAATGACTCAACAGGACAAGGTAAGGGAGTTCTAGATATATCCTATGCACTTGCTAAGGGAGAAGATCCATCTAAGTCAGTACAAGGAATTACTGATGGTAAGTACCTATGGGTTCCATACCAACCAGTAACTAAGGAAAATGTTGATAAGTTTTCAAAATAAAGCTTACTCTAAATAACCCTTCATAAGTATTAGGGAGTGTATTTACACTCCCTAAACTAAATAATCTAAAAATATCTTAGACATTGGCAGGAAACTGCAATGTTACTGAAAGAGGTGTAACTTATGGCACAGGAATATATTTTGGAAATGAAAAACATTTCTAAAAGCTTTCCCGGAGTAAAGGCTCTTGATGATGTCACATTGAAAGTTCGTCCAGGTACAGTACATGCACTTATGGGCGAAAATGGAGCGGGAAAGTCAACTCTTATGAAATGCCTTTTTGGTATTTATACCCCAGACTCAGGTGAAGTTATAATAGAGGGTAATAAAGTACAATTTAAAAATGCTAAAGATGCACTTGAAAGTGGAATATCAATGATACATCAGGAACTTCAGTCAGTTCCATATAGAAATGTAATGGAAAATGTATGGCTGGGCAGATTCCCAGTTAAAAATTATGCTGGATTAAAAGTAATTGACCATAAGAAAATGTACAATGATACTAAGGCACTTATGGATGAGCTTCAGATGGATTTGAAGCCAGAAACACAAGTATCAAAGCTGTCAGTATCCAAGGTTCAAGCTATTGAAATTGCCAAAGCAGTTTCATATAAATCAAAAGTAATTGTAATGGATGAGCCTACATCTTCGCTTACAGAAACAGAAGTAGCTCACTTATTTAGAATAATACGTAAACTTAGAGAACAAGGCGTAGCTATTATATATATATCTCATAAGATGGAAGAAATACTTGAAATCTCAGATGAAGTAAGCATTATGAGAGATGGAAAATATGTTGGAACATGGGATTCATCAACTCTTACTACAGATATGATTATATCAAAAATGGTTGGGCGTGACCTTGAAAATCTTTTCCCACCTAGGGAAAATGTACCTTCCGATGTAATTATGAGAGTTGAAAACTATACTTCACCAAATCCAAAATCCTTTAGAGATGTAACCTTTGAGCTTAAAAAAGGAGAAATACTTGGAATAGGTGGACTAGTTGGTGCTCAACGTACTGAGCTAGTAGAAGCAATCTTTGGACTTAGGCAAGTAGCAAGTGGAAAAGTAATTTTAAATGGAAAAGAAGTTAAAATCAAAAGTCCAATCGAAGCAAAAAAACATGGTATTGCCCTTCTTACTGAAGAAAGAAGAGCCACAGGTATTTTCCAGGTTTTATCAGTAGAAGATAACACTTTAGTTGCAAGCCTCGATAATTATGTAAAATATAAATTTGTATTAGATCAGAAAAAAGGCTTTAAGGATGTAGATGAGAGCATTAAGGTGCTTCGTACAAAGACACCATCAGCAAAAACCCAGATACAAAATCTTTCTGGAGGAAATCAACAAAAGGTTATTTTCTCAAGATGGCTTTTAACTGATCCAGATATATTGATACTTGATGAACCTACTCGTGGTATAGACGTAGGAGCGAAGTATGAAATTTATTCAATTATTGCTGACCTTGCAAAGAAAGGTAAAAGCATCATAATGATATCCTCAGAAATGTCTGAACTTTTAGGAATGTCTGATAGAATTATGGTTATGTGTGCTGGAAAGCTTAGTGGAATAGTAGACGGAAAAGATGCAACTCAGGAAGTAATTATGAAGTATGCGACTAAATTCGCATAAATAGGGACATAAAGCCATTAGACTTTATGTGCTATAAAGAGTAGAAGGGGGTCTTCTAAACATGGCAGAAATGACAAATAAAAAACAAAAGTTTAATATAAGAGAATTTGGAAGTAAGTATACAATTTATCTAGTACTTTTAGCATTACTATTAGTAATGGGCTTATTGGATAGCAGCTTTTTATCAGTTGTAAACCTTAAAAACGTACTTATTATAGCTTCTGTTCGCGCTATCATAGCTCTAGGGGTAGGTGGAACACTTATAACTCGTGGAACTGACCTTTCAGCAGGTCGTTCAGTAGGACTTACAGCTTGTATAGCAGCTAGTTTACTTCAAAGACCAGATTATGCATATAAACTATTTGGTAATTTACCACACATTCCAGTATTTGCAGTAATTATATTTGTTGTACTTATTGGAGCAATAATTGGACTGGTTAATGGTTTGGTAGTAGCTTATTTAAAAGTTCCACCATTCATAGCAACTTTAGGTATGATGGTTATTGTATATGGTATTGCTTGTATATATACAAACGCTCAGCCTATAGGTGGACTAAGAAATGATTTTACAAATGTAGCAACTGGCTCATTGTTATCTATTCCTAACTTAATACTAATAGCAGGTGCAGTTGCATTAGTTATGTGGTTTATATATAACAAAACACGTTTTGGAAAATATATATATGCTATAGGTGGAAATCCAAACGCAGCTGAAGTTTCAGGTGTAAATGTTGAAAAGACATTATTAAAGGTTTATGCTCTTGCAGGAGCTTGTTATGGACTTGCAGGTGCACTACTTGCAGCAAGAACAGGTGGAGCTACTAACAACTATGGTTTAATGTATGAGCTTGATGCTATAGCAGCAGCAACTATAGGTGGAGTATCCACAACAGGTGGTATTGGTAGAGTATCTGGAATTATAACTGGTGTTCTTATATTCGAAGTATTAAATAATGGTCTAGTTATACTTGGAGTATCACCATATTGGCAACAAGTTATCAAAGGTGTAATTATAATCGGTGCAGTTGCCTTTGATATAAGAAAATATTTACAAAAGAAATAATATTATAAAAGTGTGTCAAATAACTTTAATGAAGTTTTGGCACACCCCCCAATTATATATGTGCAATCTATAAAAAACACAGCTTAAAGTATAGCATTAAGCTGTGTTTTTATGCTACTATTTACCTGGTGTAAAGCTGCAGTAGCCTATTTTATCGCAGGCCCTTTTCATTTCAACCCATAAGTTATCATCGTTAAGTGTATCAATAGAGGAAGGGTATAAAATATGATTTTCTTTATAGATATGATCTCTTAAATTAAAAACTAAATATTTAACAGCTTCATCTAGCTGATTTTTAAATTCCTGAAAGTCCATTTCAGATACATTTAGTGCTAGTCCTCTAATGAGATGTTTCTTTTCTCTAAGCATATCATGCTCCATTCTCATTATTCTAGTTGGGCCTGTAACCTTTCTAGATTCAAGCTCAGGGAAAAGCACATCTTCTTCTCTCTTATGATGAGGCTCTGCACCTATAATTTCTTCTATTGTATTCAGAAGCATTGAAAATTCCTGTGCAGTTTTATTATAGGTATCCATCTTTTGTATTTTTATATTAATATCATCTAATAATGTCAGCCTCTTAAGTATTTCATCATGTTCCTTTATTAAGGTTGTTAACACATGATCAGGTGATAGCTTAATTCTAAGCATCTCTAGTTCATCCTTTAAAACTTCCATATGAATATCGCAAAGATGTCTTAAATCCTCAGGCTTAGTTCCAGTTTCTATAAGTTTTTGTTCAGCTAAAGATAGCTCAAGAGGATTAATATTCTTAACCATTTCAAGTACCTGTTGTCTAAGCTCCGGTGTTACATCACCACTGTTTAATTTTTGAAGCATTTCAGCTAATTTTTCAACTCTATCCATCCTTATTAACCTCCCATAATTGATGTGTAAAAGCCCTAATAACTTCTCACATGTTTTTTAATTATTAACTATAATTTGATTATAATTATTGCGTAATAATATAGCTGTGATTATGGTCAATATAAAATGTGATTTCAATCAAATTTTTTAAAAAAGCTTTAAATGTAAACAATTTAAAAAGGAAAAGCATATTGCAGTAAAAAACAAGTTAATATATAATGAGGGAATAAGCCAATGAAAGGATGGATAGCTATGTGGAAGGATTTCAAAAAGTTTGCACTTAAGGGCAACGTAATTGATTTAGCTGTGGGCGTAATTATTGGAGCAGCTTTTGGAAAAATAGTTACTTCTTTGGTAAATGACATAATTATGCCGCCTATAGGTCTTTTGCTGGGAAATGTAGATTTTAGCGAGCTATACATAAACCTTAGTTCAAAACACTATGCTTCATTAGCACAGGCAAAGGCAGCAGGAGCGCCAACTATAAATTATGGATTATTTCTAAATAACATATTGGACTTTTTAATAGTTGCTTTTACTATATTCCTTGTTGTAAAGCAGTTTGAACGCTTCAAGAAAAAAGAAGAAGCAGTAGAGACTGAAAAGACATGTAAGTATTGCTACACAAAAATACCTATAGAAGCAACTAGATGTCCACATTGTACATCAGTTTTAGAAGAAGAATAAAAAAAGCCGCTTAAAAAGCGGTTTTTTAAAAACTATTTGATACCTTTAATTTTACCTTTAAGAGCTTTTAAACGGCCATTAACGTAATCTAGAAGTTCGCGTTTGTTATCTTTGATCTCATTTGGTGCATTTGTAACTATTGTAATTAGGTCAAGTGTGTTTCCTTTAATTTCTTCTGAAAGCTCAAAAGCAAGGCACTTATTCTTTACCTTCCAGTAGGTTGTATTAAACTCATCAGATTGTCTTTTAGTATAGTAGCCTTTTTCAATACCAAATTGAAAAAGATCTGCAGCAGCTTCTAGTTCTTCTAGATTCTCTGCAGCAAGGGTCTCATTTATAAGAGTTTGAAAAGTCTTCATAATAGCACTCCTTTATAGTGAGATAATTATATTTTAAACCTATAAAGCGGTTCATATACTGGAGCATGTTGGATATTATTGATTTTACAAACAATATTAGTTATACTCTTTTTTTATTACAATTGTCAATAGATTTTTATATTTATCAAATTGTATGTCTTTGTGAAATTTTCAGATTTTTCCGAATAAGCATAAAGTTAATGAGAATAGCACCGAAAATTATAAGTGGATGGTAATGAAATTTAGTTTTTTATTATATAGAGGGGGAGTGTGTTTTTATATGAAAATATCCAAATTTTTAAACCTTATAGGCGGGTTATTTTTACTAATAATTTTTATGACTGCAGCAAGCATCATTTTTCTTACTTACTCCTTTCAAAGTGAAAAGACCGCAGTAAGTAGACAAGCTGAGTTTAAGCAGTTGGGAATAGATTTAGAAAACTCAACCAATTACTTAACCAATGAGGCAAGAGCTTATGTACAATTTGGAGACCAAGTACATTATGATAATTATACGAAAGAGCTTAATGAAACTAAAACGAGAGATAAAGTTGTAAAAAGGCTCAAAGAACTTAATGCACCAGAAGGTGAATTAGCCCTTATTGAGCAGGCAAAAGCCAATTCTGATGGTATGGTAACAACAGAAGATCAAGCTATGGGAGATGCTAAAGCTGGTAATTTTGATAAAGCTAGAAAGTCTATGTTTGATAGCAATTATGATGCTAATAAAGCTAATATAGATGCTAATATAAAAGATTTTCAAAATAAGATGAATGCAAGAGCAGAAAAAGAAACTGATAAGGCAACTTTAAATTTATACATTTCAATATATGTTACAATAGCATTAATAGCAGTTTTAACATTGTTAATTATTTACACATTTGTTGTATTAACTAAGAAAATATCAAACTTGGGAAAAATTTCGGATAGACTTGCTGAACTTTCAAATAACGAAGGTGACTTAACCTCCAGATTAGAGCTTAATAGTAAGGATGAAATTGGGCAAATTGCAAAGTCCTTTAATAAAATGCTAGAAAGTCTTCAAATACTAATTTCTGAAATAAATACTACTACAGAGCAAGTAGCTGCACACTCAGAACAAGCATCTGGCACTATGACTGATGTTTCTGAAAAAATAAGATATATTAGTGAAGCTACAGTTCAAATAGCCAGAGGTTCAGAGGACTTGAGTGCTACTACTGAGGAAGTAAATGCATCAACGCAGGAAATAGAGTCAACAACAAACGAGCTTTCGAGAAAAGCTGCTGGTGCAAGTGAATCATCTAAGGAAATAAAGAAACGTGCAAATATAATAAAAGGTAAAGGTGTGGCTTCAATGGAAGAAGCTAATACTCTGTACGATGAAAAGCAGGGGCATATATTAAGAGCAATTGATGAAGGAAAAATAGTTGGAGAGATAAAGGCAATGGCTGAGGCTATAGGGGCTATAGCAGAGCAAACAAATCTTTTAGCTTTGAATGCAGCTATTGAAGCTGCTAGAGCTGGTGAGCAAGGAAGGGGCTTTGCTGTAGTTGCTGATGAGGTAAAAAAACTTGCAGAACAATCCTCTGAAACTGTATCAAATATACAAGGAGTACTAGGTAAGGTTCAGAATGCTTTTGATAACTTGTCAAAGAATACTCTAGATGTATTAGGCTTTATAGATAATAAAGTTAAACCTGATTATCAACTTCTTGTAGAAACTGGCGAGCAGTACGAGAAGGATGCAGTGCAGATAAATGAAGTTTTAGCGGGAGTTGCTAATTCATCAAATTTGATGCTTGGTTCAATAGAAGAGGTTGGAAGGGCAATTCAAAGCGTATCTGCAACAGCAGAGGAAGCAGCTGCAAGCTCAGAAGAGATTCAAGCAAGCATAAGTGAAACAGCTTCCTTTGTAGAAGAAGCTGTAGTACAAATCAATGAACAGGCAGAAATGGCACATAAGCTTAATAACTTAGTTAGAAAGTTTAAGGTATAAAAAATATTAAAAGATAAGTCCCTAGCATAGAAGATTAAAATATGCTAGGGATTTTATAATTTTTATGACTTTGAGGCAAACTAGTTTTAAATAAAAACTAGGAGAGGGTATTATGTTTGAGCTGATTCATGGATTTATAATAGGTTTATTCATAGGTATGCCATTTGGGCCTATTGGCGCAATATATATGAGGGTTACATTGAAAAAAGGTATTCGCTATGGACTTATGGCTGGGATTGGAGGCACTGTTGCAGATGCCACCTTAGGAGCTGTAGTAATATATGGAGTAAGCTCCATTTCTCGCTTTTTAGTTAGAGAACATCATATTATACAAACCGTATGCGGTATTATAGCAATTATTTTAGGTATAACTATGTTATTTACCCATGAGAAGAAAAAGGTGTTTTTAATTGAGTCTGACTCAAAAATTAAGATACTTTTATCTACCTTCTCATTTGCTGTTATAAACCCTGCAACAGTAATTTCACTGTTCATAATTACTAGTACCTTCAGTGCAGGCTATCTTCATACAAGGTTTAATAATGCATTAATGGTCCTGGGAATCTATATAGGAAGCTTTTTGTGGATGGCACTATTTGTCGGTGGCGCAAGTGCACTTCGAAAATGGCTAACTGAAGGAAAAAAGAATTATGCTAATAAAGGAATTGGGGTGCTGCTAATAATAAGTGGAGTTTTTTTACTTATAAGCAAACATATTTAATTATTAAGTATTTTAAAGCTACTGCTTACATTAAAATAATAGAATTAGAGGGCCATTATCCAGCTTTCACACTTTTATCAAATTTGTCATATGATAAATTGAATCACTATTTGGAGTGAGTTTAGTTGTTATACGCTCTAATTTTAGCAGGAGGAAAAGGAGTTAGGCTTTATCCACTATCTAGAGAAAAGAATCCAAAACAATTTCTAAAGGTTATTAATGACAAGAGTTTTTTGCGAAATACAGTAGATAGGATTAAGCCTTTAGTAAGTAAAGAAAATATATACGTAGTGACAAACGAGGAATACTTAGACAAAATCTATGATGAGCTTCCAGAAATAAATAAGGAAAATATTTATGTAGAGCCTGCCAATAAAGAGACCGCTTTATAGACGATATAGGTCATTTGGAAAATGGTGATTGTGTGATGAAAATAATAGCAAGTAAAAACCTGTTAAAGATGTAAATTTAAATATTAGTGTGTTCTAAAGTGTGTGGTGCTGTATCATAAAAACACATCAATAAGTTTGAAAGAATATATCTAGAAGGTGAACAATAAATAAATCTATTTTAGCTTACCTAAAATTAAGAATGTTATATAGATTTACTTAGTTTTAAGAATTTAAGATAAACCATATAAGGTTCACTGTGAACCGGTTAAGAAAAAGTGCTCTTTTTGCATAGCTAAAGATAGCATGGAGTGTTTCAATTTGGAATGCTTCTAAATATACCTAAGTTTTTTATCTTTTTTGTTTTAATAGTATGATGGCTTGTATGATATATAATATTATTACCTTTACAATTAGCCAGTTCATGAGTAGCGTCTTTAGCACTTGAGATTGCTTGAATTACACTCATTTTATCAATAAAAAGATAATCACCTTCCACATGGTATCCAATTATGTGTAATTTTACCCACTGATTGGGGTATAAGGCTCTAATTTCTTCCCAACTCATGTTTTCACTCCTTATATGTAAATTTATATATATTTTAGCATAAAGGAAGAAAAATTTAATTAAAAAAATTGTTTATTAACAGTATAAAATATTTTTATAGTGACAAGTGGTCATAAGCTAACTAAATGCTGTTATTAGTCTTAACTATATTATTATTTTAGATTTGAGAAGAATGCTAATTTTCTAAAATAAAAAAACAATACAGGTGTTAAAGCGCATTTCTTCAATTGTATAGGCACGCTTTGGGTATTACTTGCTGATTCAGGTCAGGAATTCGGTAATAAGAAATGATGGATGAAGTATATTTTACTATGTTTTTTATAAGTTCTATGTGAAAAATAATAACTATGTAGAAGTTAAATTGCATGGGATATACTTTTTTATGGGAAATAGAAAAAAGGGTTACCATATGATTATGTTTCAGTCTTAATATATAATTCCTCCAGTAGAGTCTTTTGAAAAAATCCACCAAGCTGAGAAGCTTGACCTTTTAAAATAGACCATTATCTAAGCAATTACGTTTCAATGGGAGTTATTATGGACAACTATATAGGTAGTGGAGCTTAGGTAAAGCTTGTCTAAACAAGTGAGGATTTGCAATACTCTACGAGCTTCTGAAGGAGAATATAAATATGATAAATACAAGGATCCAGGCCTTTAAGTTATTAAAAAGTATATGTAAAAGTGAATGTAAGAAGACATGAAAAAGTATGTCCAACAATGAATAGAGTGATTCTTGTTACCACAGTTATACGTAAATAATAATGGACAAGTATCCTTTGAAGGTCTTAAAATGGGCTTTGGACAAGTTGTTAGAAATCCTTAGAGATTTCTTATGTCTTACTTGAATTTGAAATAAATTTTACCTTATTAATAAAAAAGGGTATATTTATCACACTAAGTATTAAATGTAAAGGGCATGTCTTCAGAAGGACAATCCATTTATTATTACTAAGTATTAAATTTACGATTCTAGTATTAAAAAGCCAGATTATTGATAATGAGAGTAGTTACCATGTGAAAACCTTGAGAATGAAAGGATTTTCTATGCAAAAACCTTTATTTTCCTAATAGAAATATATGTAATATTATGCATGGTATGCATACGCTTCTATACTTGTCCAAAAGACACCCAAAGTTCTTAAAATAAAATACTCCGTACCTCCGTATTTGTGCCTCTTATTTCTATTTTATCGGAAAAAAGGAATGACTAATTAAGGGACTTTTACAGTTCCTACTTAGCTTGTAGTATTAACAAGTCAAGTTATCAAAAAGTTAAAGAGAAAGTGCATGATAAAAGCTATGAGAAAGGATGTCCAAAGAACATTCGTTCTCATATAAAGCTTATGCATAAAAAAACGAGTACCTATATTTTTAGGGTAATTGATTCATGGAGGCTTTGGCTGAGAAATTTTTATAAGGATTACTTAAAGAAATTATCATATATATTATTCTTAGAGAGAAGTTCTAAAAGTTATGATAACACTGAATTTAATAGGCTTAATACTTTTATTTACACGAAGCAAATGAGATAATTGTAATATCAGGGATAAATTGGGGGAGAAACTATGCAGAAATGTAGGTTAAATGGAAAAATAGTATATGCATTTAAAGTTATTAACGAAAAGGAAATTATTGATATTGAATATGAAAAGAAGCTTAGAAAAGCAAGCGAACAAGGTGAGCTAGAATGCGAAGACTGTGGTCTAGATGTAGTATTTAAGTTTGGAAAAGTAAAAATACCACATTTTGCACACAAAAATAATTCACTGGGCGGGGGTTGCTCTTACTCAAGAGAAACAGAGGAACATATAATGGGTAAGAAAATTCTAATGCAGCTAATGATTAATAACTATAAAGATATTTATGCAGAAATGAGATATAGATTTGATAATGGTAGGTGGGCGGATTTATACTTTAGATTTAGTGATGGAAAAGAACTTGCTATTGAATTTCAAAGGGAATTGAATAGTGTAGTATATTGGGAAGATAAGAATAATTTCTACCAAGAAAATCAAATTAATAATTTGTGGATTGCTGCTGGAAAAAGAGAAGAATTTGAGAATATATTAAGGGAATATGAATTTGTATTTCAACATAGGCTTTTTATTAATAGTAATAATAATAAATTGCTTATTCTTGATGTAGAAAGAAAAGAATTGATAATAGCATCAAAGATGATTGCTATAGATGAAGAAATTAATGAGATTATAATGGATAGAATATTTTTCAGAGCCTATGCTATAAATTCTATTAATATAATGCCTGATGGGACAATAGATTGTGATTATAATAGAGAATTTGATAGAGCAAGAAATGAGTTTATTCAGTCATATTTGGATGAAAAGAAAAGAAAGTTTGAAGAATTAGAGTGTATTAAAAGGCAGACGGAGGAAGAAGAAAAAAGGATTAATGAAAAGCTAGAAAGAAAGCACAAGGAAGAAATGCAAAGAATAGAACGACAGCCAAAAGAAACTAGTAATGAGAAACAAGAGAATGATAGGTCTGATGCATGGGGTGAAATTGGATATAGTAGAAATGTGTACAACAACAAACATTATCAGAAAAAAAGTTATAATGAGTTTAGGAGAAATGATGATTACTACAGAGATAAAGTAAGAAAGGCTATATTGGGGTATAGGTACGGGATTGAAAATTTAGTCAGGATATTATTAAGGGGAGGAGCAACAGAATATAATCTTATAAAAAATATATTTGAAGAAGAAATAGGTAAGGGAAATTTAAAAGCGAAAAAAGCATTTGATGAAGTAATGAAGCAGGCTAGGCTTGATTAGTGCTATACATTTATGCTTGGAATTATTATAAGACCATAAAAGAAAATAGGGTAGTACCTAATAATTTATAAATGTACTAAGAATTCTATTTAATAGACAAGGGACATTATTTGAAGTTATAGAGGCAATTAAGTGGTACATTTTAGATAAAATAGATAAACTGTGAAGATATGAGGAAAGGAAACGTCATATTTATTAATTGTATTTAAGAAGTATAGCAAATGTAACTTGTTAGGACATAACTATATGCGGTTAGCTATAGTGAATCGTATAATAAGTAACGGATATTTTTTATAAATATATGTTATCAATACTACTCGTGGAGTGCGTAGTATTGATAACAAGGGTGGAGAAGTAGAAGAGATGAAAAGCCTGTAAATAAGGGGGGTGAGACTTGGTGTGCAAGAAGCCGAAGATTGAAACCCCCTTTTTTTATTATTCCTTGGAAACATACCCAGTATATTCAAGTTTATAGTTGAGTTAGCAGATTAGATGTGTTACTCTGATGACATAGCAGGTTAGATATTTCGCTCTTACGACAGAACGAATTAGATGTTTTTTCAATGAGAGTAGGTTAGATAAATAGCAGGAAATGAGGGACAAGTGGGTGGAAAAATAAATGGATGCAGCTAGATGGATATGGCCAGAGGATAAATAGAGTTTGTGGAATATTAAAATTTGAAAGAGGAGGTACTGCTAAATGATAAATACCAAAAAGCTCAAGGATGTTCTTGGTACTTATAAGAAAGATTTTGTATCTCAGCAATGGGAAAACGAACGATATAAATGGGAAGCCGTGAAACACTTCCAAGATCATTGGGACATCAATGCTCGTAATTTTGCTGAGATGTTTACTAAGGCAACAGATAAAACATATAATCTGCTTGCCTCCATGAACAACTTCCCAAGAGTCATGATTCAGGGATTTGCATCAGCAGATCCAGAGTCAACCAGAGCCATGTTTATAAATCTTTTTGATGAAACGAAGGATTTTGTAGAACGAGTTGAAAAATTTCAGTCTGATGCGGAAACAGTGCGGACAAAATATGATGATGGCACTTGGAAACAACATTATCAGAATCCAAATTCCATCAGCACATACCTATGGCTCCGTTATCCGGACAAATACTATATATACAAATACTCAGAGTGTCGTGCTGTGGCAAAGGAACTGGGCAGTGATTTCGTTCCGAAAAAGGGTGCATCTTCTGTTAATCTTGTGGGTGGATTTAAGCTGTACAATGAAATCTGTGAGCAGCTGGCTGTAGATGAAGAATTGGTTCAGTTACTACAGTCTGTGCTGACAGACAGCTGCTACCCGGACAAAGAACTGAAAACATTGGCAATTGATGTGGGGTTCTATATCAGCCGATTTTATTCAAAAAAGTCTACAGATGATACCACAGAGTGGTTCCCAAAGGATTATAGCCCCAATATTACGACCGAAGAGTGGATTTCCCTTCTTATGGATGAAACTGTGTTCACGACTAATAGTCTTGAAATCATGAAACGTATAAAAGACTATGGTGGTATGGCTACATGCACACAGCTTTCTATTAAGTACGGAGAGACGGCGAATTTCTATAATGCCGGGTCATCCTCTCTAGCAAGACGAGTTGCTGAGGTAACTAGATGCCCTGTTATGACCAAAGATACAGATAACTCAGAATGGTGGCCGATTCTATATATTGGAAGGCATGCAGACAAAAGCACAGAATGCGGCTATATTTGGAAGTTACGTGATGAATTGAATGAAGCACTGGATCAAATTAACTTATCAGAAATTCCGTTGTATGCCAATGAAACACCTGCCATCTGGAAAATCAGTCACGGCACGGATTGCATTTCAGATGCCGAGGCAAAGATTTTTGAAGAAAACCATGTTATTGTAGTCCATAAGGATACAAAAGCCAAAGCAACTTCCAAAGTGAGCCAAGGTGAGAGTTTTATGCTTTCCATGAAAAAAGGCGATTATTTCTACCTCTGTTATGGAAACAGCATCAGGCTTCTGGGCCAGATTACAACGGATGAAGTTGTGCTGAATCCTGAAAAGGAAGATGGATGGTATCAGCGGAAATATAATGTCGTTGCCAAATCAAAGGATATTTATCCTTATAAGAATACTCAAAAATGGTGGACACCAAATGATAACTCTACATGCATCATAATTGGTGAGTCGGATAAGCATTTATTTGAAGAATTGATTTTGAGACCGTATTTTGATATGACATTAGATTCGTTGCTGAGCAATAGTACTGATAAACACGGTTACTGGTGGTTGAACGCCAACCCGAAAATCTGGAGCTTCTCCGATATTGGTATCGGTGAAACACAAAGTTATACTCTTTACAACGATAATGGCAACAAACGCCGTATCTTCCAGAACTTCTTGGATGCTAAGGCCGATGATTTTATTATCGGATATGAATCTTATCCGGTAAAACAGGTTGTGGCTATTGCGAAAGTAACGAAAGAAAATGACGGTGAGAATCTCTATTTTGAAAAAGTAGACGGACTTGCAACACCGATTGATTACTTAACACTAAAGAGCTGCCCTGAGCTGGAGCGCATGGAATACTTCACCAATCCGCAAGGTAGTCTTTTTAAGCTAACCAAAGGTGAATATGATTTTATCATGGATTTAATCCGTGAGGAGAATCCGGTTGCACAGAAAGAAACTGTCGAAGCCTACTCCAAAGAAAGATTTTTAGAAGAAGTCTATATGACCGGCGAACGTTTTGATACACTTGTTTCTTTGTTAAAGAATAAACAGAATCTGATTTTGCAGGGCGCTCCTGGTGTTGGTAAGACCTTTGCGGCAAGGCGTCTGGCCTATGCAATGATAAAGGAGAAAGACGATAGCCGCATCGAATTTATCCAGTTTCACCAAAACTATTCCTATGAAGACTTCGTAATGGGTTATAAACCGCAGGGCGAAGGATTTGAATTGCAAAACGGTACTTTCTATCGTTTCTGCCAGAAGGCAGCGAACATGCCGAGCAAACCATTTTTCTTTATCATAGATGAAATCAATCGCGGTAACATGAGTAAAATTTTTGGTGAGCTGCTCATGCTGATTGAAAGAGACTATCGTGGAACAAAGGCAACGCTTGCCTATAACGGGATGCCATTTACTGTTCCAAAGAACTTATACATCATCGGCATGATGAACACCGCTGATCGCAGCCTTGCTATGATTGACTATGCTCTACGTCGACGTTTTAGTTTCTTCGAAATGGAACCGGGATTCAATTCTGGCGGTTTCAAAGCATATGAAGCGGCATTTGACAATGATACGTTCAATACTCTGATAGAGCGCATTAAAGAATTGAATAAGGAAATTGCTGCTGACAGTTCTCTTGGTAAAGGATTCTGCATTGGCCACAGCTATTTCTGTGGTCAGAAAGAATGCACAGATGAATGGATGATGGAAGTTGTTGAATATGATATTCTTCCAATGCTGAGCGAGTATTGGTTCGATGAACCAGCTAAGCTGCAGCGTTGGCAAAACATACTGCGTGGTGTTTTCAATGACTAATGATAAGGGAATACTTATTAAGAATGTTTATTACATGCTCACATATGCTTTTCAAGTGCTGAAACAATCAAACTACGATGAAGTAGAGTCAGAAGAGTTTGAGAATATTCAAGACCTGTTTGCAGCCATCCTAGCTAAAGGAATTGCTCAGCAGCTGAAGCAGGGCCTATACCAGGAATACATTTCTAGATGCGATAACCTTTCAGTGTTACGCGGAAAACTGGATATCCATGGGACAATCAATAATAAGCTGCAGCGAAAGCAAAAACTTTCCTGTGAATATGATGAACTGTCGGAAAACAACGTGTTCAATCAGATTCTGAAGACTACAGCCATTATCCTATTACGGCAATCCACAGTGAGTGCTGAACGTAGGACTGCACTGAAAAAGGTTATGCTGTTCTTTGAGGGGGTGGACATGATTGAACCGGCTTGCATCAAATGGAATATGCTGCAGTACCAGAGAAACAATCAGAGCTATAAAATGTTGCTTAATATTTGTTATTTTGTCCTTGACGGACTGTTAATGTCCACGGAAAAAGGTGAGTTTAAAATGGCTACATTCCTGGATGAGCAACATATGTCGCGCCTGTATGAGAAGTTTGTATTGGAGTATTACCGGTATCATCATCCTGACCTGCGGGCAACAGCTTCACAGGTGGCATGGAATCTTGACGATGGTGTAATTGATTTCCTGCCTATTATGCAGACAGATATCACACTGCGGTATGGAGATAAAATCCTTATCATCGATACAAAGTATTATGCGCACACCATGCAGGTTCAGTATGATAGCAAAACGCTTCACTCCAATAATCTGTATCAGATTTTTACATACGTTAAAAATCAAGATGTAAGTAATACGGGTAATGTGGCTGGTATGTTGCTCTATGCCAAAACGGAAGAAACTATTACGCCAGACTGTGATTTTAATATGAGTGGGAACAAAATCAGTGTCAAAACGCTGGACTTGAATATTGCTTTCAATGACATTGCCGCACAACTGAATAGAATTTCAGAATCATACTTTGGAGATGTCATAAAGAAGGAGGAGTAGTAAATTTAGATACAGAAAATCAGAATTGTATCAAACAACATATGCTACGGACTAGGACCTTTATTTAATCATCTATAAATAGTGGGAAGTTGTTCAACTTGAGATAGAGAGAAGGAGTGTATTTACTGAAACTTATGGTATATTTAAATTAGACTATGCAGCATCAGATAATCCTTTAGCAGAAAGAGTTATATGTGAAAGTTATGGTAGTATATTTGGAAGAAAGACACGGCATTCACATATGAAAATTCTAAAAGAAAAGTTTGGATGCGTAGCAATAGGTATAAAATAAAAGGTGAAAAAGGCTGCAAGAATAAACACACTGATGATAAGATTTGTACAAGACTTTCATAAATACCTTCAATACCATTATTTAAAATAAGGATTTCTTTATAGAGAAATGGAAAGACAGACTTAAGAGTGAGAATGTTTTAGTATGGTAAATACCAAAGCAGCATATAAAAATTATTGAAAATGCAGAAGTAACAAAATAATTTGATGTGAATTTGTTTTTAAAGTAAATAGAAAAGATGACTGTATTTGAATGGAAAAATACAATTATATGTTTGCTTGATGGGACGGAGATACAAGTTGTAATTGAATAAGTTTTATTAAAATAGGCGACTAAGGCGTTAATTGCACTTTGGTCGTCTATTTTTTATTGATAATGAAATAAATGAAAATTTGCTATTAAAGGAGTAAGAGATTTAATACTGAAAAAGTGATTTCTACATATATCTTTTTCTTTTCCAAAGCCTAGTACGTCTTTTAGCTTAAGTGAATCATCTAACTTTGACAGCGGTAAAAAGTATAAATTTAACTTGGGAAAGAGTGATTTTATGAAAGAATAATTTTCTTTGCAATAATTATAAATCTCGTAATATTTTTGGTCATAACTACAAATTATATTGTATAAATGTGGATTCAAGGTAATACTATATTCGTTTAATTTATGTAATCTTCTAAATGCATCAGCATAGTTATTAGAAAATTCTATTTCAAATGCAGCGACTGGGATGATGTTTTCATACCATATTACATCAATTCTATCTATCACTTTATTTGATGATATAGTTACTAAATCAGCAGGCTGAGGAGTTTTGGCAATAAGCAAGTTTGTATTAAGTCTTTTCAATTTCTTCTTATCATTTATAGCTATATTTACTTTGTAGCCTAAGCTTTCGCCTAAGTTTAGTATATAACTTTGAATTATTTCATGTCGTGTTTTATTAGGTAAATTACTAATGTAATAGTTTTTTCTTATTATTTCATCTACTGTAGCAAGTTCAAATTGAATTTTTATTGTTTCCGGATATTTATTACCAAATCTAACAATTCCATCTCCTTCATAATAACCCAAAACCCTATTTCTTTCTTTGTTATAACCTTTAACTTTATTGGTATATACCATATTTTGATAAAGTTCATCATGTATGAAATCAAGTTTAGGATTATAAAGAACAAAAGGGTTTCCATCTATTCTAGATAATCCAACTAATAGATATTTACTTTCATTATTAACGATGGTGGATACTTTATTAAATGAAAAATCAGTAAAATTATTTTCATCAAAAGTCCTTATATAATCAAAGCTTGTAACAATAGTATAATCTATCAAAGTTTTTTTTAATTCTTTATGCTTTTCCAAAGTTTTTGATACCTCGCTAAACAATATTTTATTTATTATAACCAGAAAAGTATTTTATATTATTATCCAAGAATATGAATAAGTGTATAGTATTTTTAATGGATGATAATCAATGAATCAAATTAAGATTAACAATACGGATTGTTTAAGCGGTTTGAAGAAAATGGAGGATTGTTCAATTGATTTGGTTATTACTTCACCACCATATGAAAACTTGAGAGATTACAATGGGTATGTTTTTAATTTTAATTATTTTAAAGATGTTGCTAATGAATTATTAAGGTGCTTAAAAGATGGAGCAGTAATAATATGGGTTGTTGCTGATAAGACTTCAAATGGATCAGAATCGGGAGAATCATTTAGACAGGCTTTATATTTTAAAGAAATAGGGTTTAAATTGTGGGATACAATGATTTTTGCAAAATTTAACCCCACACCTAAGAATCACAGAAGATATGAACAAGAGTTTGAGTATATGTTTGTTTTTGCAAAAGGAAAACCTAAATGTTTTAATCCTATACTTATTCCATGTAAATTTAACGGTCAAGAGAGAACAGGAACTTATAGACATAATAAAAATGGTCAACTGAAAAAACTTAATACAGCTGGAAATGTTAAAGAAATGAAAATTAAGGGAAACATATGGTATTACACTGTAGGTAAAAATTGTACTAAGGTCTTGTTAGCGCATAAACATCAAGCTATATTTCCTGATAAATTGGTTGAAGACCATTTAATAACATGGTCTGTTGAAGGTGATGTAGTTCTAGATCCTTTTATGGGGAGTGGAACAGTCGCTAGAATGTGTAATAAAATGAATAGAGCATTTATTGGCTTTGAGATAAGTAAAGAATATTGTGAACTTGCAGAAAAACTAATTAAAAGTATTGAAGAATAGAGATTATTGATAAAATATTATTATTCTCATTATAAAGAATAACTGCATTTGAAGAGAAAATATTATTGCAAGCATGCTTGATGGGACTGAAATATAAGCTTTAATTGAATAATAAAATAAAAGAAGACTGATTTCTTATCATAATCAGTCTTCTTTTATTTTTTGAATAGAAAGGAGAGGATGGTGGCTATAATCTAAATATTATAATGTATTTTATTGTAAAGGGAAGCGGTGCTTTAGGAAATGCTTAAGGTAGAGGAGTATATTACTAAAAGAAAAAAGGAAAATAAAATTGATGAATTCGACTTTAAGAAACATTCGGAGAATATGGCAAGTATTATTAAGTATGTAACTGATTATTTTAATAATTATTTAAGTTTAGAGGATTACGATTATGAAAGAGTAAAAACTCAGCAAACAGTAGACAAGTTTAAGGATGATATACAAAAAAAATATCCAGAAACACATGATTATATAATTTTATATTATTTTGATAATAAAATACGATTGGATAAATATGTTGCTAAAGCTTATGAAGATATTAAAGATAGTGAGTTATTTTACAAAGAAGAAGATTATAACAATGTTGCTGAATATGTTATTGAAAAAAAGCTAAATGTTCAAATGAATGAAATGTTATTTCACAAGTTATCCGTAATGGCACGAGAATATAAACAAATTGAGAATGAATGTCCAAGTATTTCTGAAATGAAGGAGCTTGATAATGCATTAGTAGATTGGGTAAAGGCTGTATTTAGAAAGTATCATGTCGATTTATTGAATTATTCAGGTGAGATTGCATATCATTACTATAAAACTTATGTAGTTACAGAATATGATAGAGATACTGATACCTTTTATCATATAAATAATTATGACTATAGGTATCAAGAAAATCCATTTGATATTGATGATATTTATGCCAGAAATGAGCATAGAGATTTTATTAAGGATCATAAGGGTGAGCTTGAAATGCTGATAATGTACTGTTGGCTAAATGATTATATAAAAGATTTAGATTATTGGCCGGAATATGTTCAACTTTCTATTGATTCAAATAGAGTAAGGTTATCAAAAAGAAAGCGTGTATTTATACCAGTTCAGATTTCTTATATTAATTATCCGTCTGAAATAGTAACTGCAGGTAAATATATTGAAACAATTAATGGAGTAATTGAAAAAGACCCAGGTAAAAACTATGTATTAAGGATATCTTATGTAAAAAGTAATGATGAAGTATGGAAAGATAAAAAGGCTTTAGAATCTTTAATTGGTAATTTACAAAATAGTTTTAAGCGATACGGAGCACCAGATCTTGTAGAATTTCAATCTCCATATAAAGCAGCAGGATATAGTAAGGAAAATTTCTTTGAAAGTTATCAAGCATTTGAGAAAGGCTTACTTGGATTTATCAAGACTAAAATAGCTATAATAAATGGAAATATAAAAGGAAGTAAAGGAAAAGAGTTTTTATTTTCATCTATAGATGACATTTTGAAGTTATATAATACCTCCAAACAATTAAGCCTAAGATTGAAATTATCTGTGGATTTTAATGACAGTAATAGAAAAAATATTTTGAAGGAAAAAATGAATGAGACAATTAATGCTTTATCTTCTATAAGAAGTTTTATTGTGGCAATTCATCTTAATAAAATTGATTCATGGAGTAATTATAGAGGAATATTTGATGAAGATGGTAAGCATGCATACATGAGCGTTTATGATTATCAAACAGTTTCAACTTTTATGCAAGGGTTAGCGACCATTGTACAAGATAGCAAAGTAAGATATTTAATTCCGGAGAAAATTGATAAAGAAGAGAAACTTGAAGAACTAATAGATACATTATACCGTGCAGGCTTTTGTTTTGAAAAAGGTGGTAGTATTGGTGAAAAGCAGTGAAATAGATATATATGATGAAATAGAATTTCGTTCATGGGTTAAAAAGATTAATCTAGCTTTAGATGATCAGAATTATTGTAATATAATTGAAGATCATAATCGTGAGATGGATAACAGAAAGAATATCAGTAAGAATAGGTATTTGGAAAATCTGCCTTTCGAGGTAAGGTGGAGTATGGAGAGAGAAATTAATCCCTACCAAAATGAAAGAAAAACAGTTGTAATGAGCATAAATACCTCAGAAAAGACAAGAGCTAAAGCTTATAAATTTATGAATGCTTTTATAAATAACATCTCTAAAATTGGCGGCAGAGTATATGTTGATAAAACAGAAGATAATGATAATACGATGTTTACATTGTTAGAGAGTAGATATAAATGTAACTTATATGAAAAGCAAGTCAAGTTAAGAAATAGGATAAAGACAGAAAATAGAGAAATGAGTCCTTTATACGAGTCGGAGTATAATGGTGATTTGTACTTTGAAGTTTTTGCTGAAGATAAAAATGATAAATGGGAATCATTACAGACTATAGATATTAATAACTCACATGTTGTGGAAAGTGAATTAGCAGATTTGTTTTGGAAATTAAGGGATGATGCAATATCCAAAAAGATTATTATAGATCAAGAAATAGCAAAGCAGCAAGAACTGAGAGAAAAACAAATTAGACAATGTGAAGAAGACAAGATACGTGAAGAACGAACCCGTTTAGAAAAAGAAGAATTGGTAAAGAAACAGAAAATGCAAGAAAAGATAAAAACGCATATGGATAAATGGGAATATACTAATAGAGTTTTAATGTATATCAATGAGTTGCGTTCTGTGTCAGGTGTAAGTGACAATGAAAGAACGCTGCTTTTAAATTATTGTGACTATGTTGAAAAAATCTATAGTAAATCAGAAGTTTACAAAGAAATTTTAGAGTTCTCGCAAGAATTAGAAACGTAAGGGTAGGAATAGAAATGAAAATAATTATTGAAGATACCAGTCTGGTTGATAAAGAATTAGATAATAAAATTCGTGAAAAATTAAAAGATATTGTTCAAGAACTTGATAAAAGCAAAAAATACAAGTTGGATTTAGAATTTTGTGAAGATTTGATTCAGTGTGAATGTCAAATAGATTCATATGAAATACCAGAAGAGGAGTTGCCGCCATACCAAAGAGGAAAAATGTTAAAGGGTAAAGAGAAAATGTATGCATTATTAAGCTATCGAGTTGGTTCTGCTAAAAATATAGTTAAAGAATATGGAATAAACTTAGGAACTAGTAATATTCAAGGAACACCATTCATGGAATTAAATAAAATAGAGTTAAGACTTGAGGGAGAAGAAGATACTGAGTTAGATAATGGTAGTAAACGAATAAAAGAAAAGAAAGTTACGGTTAATATGGTAATGCCAAGTTTTTCAGCATTTATTGAAAATATCAATAAAGCTTTCAAGTATATTGAACAAAATGGAGAAACTGAATTAGAGAATGCATTTGATGATAAAAAAGAGTATGATAAATATAAATCTCTTGTTGGTAAAGATATGCTATATAACATGTTAATTGATTTTAAAAAAGTATATGGTGATAAGTGGATATATTCAAAAGAATATAAATCAGAGTTAAAAGAGAAATTTATAAAGACTATAAAAATTAAAGCTGGGATTATATGTGATGATGAACTAAAAGAAAGTATCTTAAAACCACTTGAGTTAAAAACAGTATTAATATTTGAAATACCTGTTTACAAAGTAACTAAGAAAAATAATGGAGCTAATAAAAGTATTGGTTACGTTAGGTTGTTAACAAACGGACAAATGATTAATGTTAAGTTTCAACCGCATAATAAATCATATGCACTTCCTGATGAAACTTTTCAACAGTGTTTTGTTAGTGTAACTTCCAAGGAGGATAATAGAAAAATCTTAAAAATGATTGAAGATCTTATTCATAAAGTCGATGAAAACTGTCAGAGCTTTGGTTATAAACTTGAAAAAGATATAATTCATAATGTATTAGGATATATGGATATAAAGAATATTTTAAAGAAAGCTAGAGAAGTATGAAGAAGAATAAAGAAAAGAAATCAGCTATCACGTGATTCTGTGAGAGGATATTGTAAGAGACCTGGACTATATGTTTTTGGTAAAGGGTTAGCTATGTAGTAAAAGATGTTAGTGAAGGAAGAATTCATATATGTACTTTGTCTACAATTGGGCAAAGAAATAAGCAGAATGCTACAAGTAGAAAGAGAAAATACTGCTGTATGGAATGTATGAGATTGTGGGACAAAACATATCGGAAAGCACTTGAGTTAACATGTTCATACTGTGGAAAAAATTTAAGCCTTAAGTATTTTAAATATTACAGCAGAGACTGCTACATTAATGATAAATAAATAGAAGATAATCTAAATAGAGATAACAATTTTAGTTTATGATATAATTCTAGAGCTGAAAACGGGTTAAAAAGAAACTTTGTCAATGATAGCAATCAAAAATTCGTTGATTATTATTGGTAATTTTAATGATAGTGTTTATGGATAATTTAAATAGGCTTGTAAATCACATGGAATAGAAACAATATTATTAGATGAACATATGTTTTTGAAAGTGATAAAAGAAAATAAGAACTAGCAATTGATTGTTTTAAGTGAGAATTTGTTTAAGCATCCTTGAATTCAGAGGATGCTTTTATTATACATAAGTTTACAAACAAGCTCACAAAGTTTTGTTATAAATTTAAGAGGAGTAAATAAATGTATGATGATGCAAAAGCACAGAGAGTTGTTAATTTTATTAACTGCTTAAAGAATTTAAAAGGTCAGTGGAGATGCGTTACATTTGACTTACTTCCTTTGAAACGTAAAATTATTAGAGATATTTTTGGAAATGTTAAAGAAAATGGATAACGTATATATAACACTACATATATAGAAATCCATAAGGAAAATGGTAAATCTGGGCTTGTAGCAGCAGCCGCACTTCTTATGACTTGTGGAGATAATAAATGCGTGGCTGAAGTTTATGCCTGTGCTCCTGATAGACAACAGGCTTCAATAGTATTTGATGTTGCCATTGAAATGATTAATCAGTGCCTAGCACTTAAAAAAAGAATTAAGATGATTATGCCTGTAAAAAGTACTGTATATAAACTTACAAATAGTTTTTATTAAGTTATATCGTCATAAGCCTATACAAAACACGGACTTAATGTACATGTGATTATATTTGATAAATTCCATGCTTAACCAAATAAAGATTTGTTTGATGTTATGACTAAAGGTAGTGGTGATACAAGAACTCAATCATTATTTTTTCAATAACTAGAGCGGGCACAGATAGAAATTCTTTGTGTTTTGAGCGGCACCAAAAGGTTTTGGATATAATTGAAGGCAAAAAAATAGAGTCAACCTTTTATGCTGTTATATGTTGGATAAATGATAATGATGATTGGGGATTAGAGAAGGATTGGTATAAAGCAAATTCAGCCTTAGAACATACTATTGATATTGAGAAGGTTAGAAATGCGTATAAAAGTGAAAGAGAAAATATCGCTGAAGAAAATATATTTACATAGCTAAGATTAAATCAATGGGTAAAACAATCATCTTGTTGCATGCAGATGGATAAACGGATCAAGTGTGATTTTAATATAGATATAGATTTGTCAAGAGGCAGTGAGTGTTATAGAGGACTTGACCTTTCAAGTACTACAAATATTACTGTTTTTGCTTTAGTTTTTCCTCCAAGCAGATCATATTAAAGATATATAACACTTCCTTATTTTTGGATACCAGAAGATAATCTAAAACTTAGTGTAAGAAGGGAGTACTTTATGCTGTATTGGAGAAACAAGGTTTTATAAAAGCTACTGAATGAAATGTTGTTAACTATGGATTTATTGAAATTTCTATTGGAGAGTTAGGAACAAAATACAATATTAAAGAAATAGCTTTTGACAGATTGGGAGCAGTTTAAATGGTACAGAATCTTGAAGGTATGGGATTTGCAGTAGTTTCATTTGGACAAGGTTATAAGTATATGTCGCCATCTTCAATGGAGTTAATGAAACTAACACTTGAGCAGAAACTAGCATATGGAGGAAATCCAGTTCTTTTATGGATGATGGACAATATATATGTTAAGAGTGACTATGTAGGAAATGCTAAGTATTATAAAGAGAAAAGTACAGGAAAAATAGACGGAGATGTGGAGCTTATTATGGCGCTTGACAGGTCTATAAGGAATAGTGGTAGTTTTAGCAGTGTGTATGATGAAGTGGGATTTTAGTTATATAATAAAGACATTTTAATGACTAGATAGCTATATACTGTATTGAGAAGTTTATTGAAAAACAAAATCTATAGTACTTATGTTATAATAAATATATAAAATTAAGGAGTGTTGGTATGGGGAAATATTTTAAAATAGCAATGTTTATCACTTCTTTTACTCCACTGTGGATTACAATAATGTTTATTAATATTCTTAGTATAATAAAGGGTGGCCCTAATTTATGTACGGAAAAGATTGGGTTAGCTGTTATAGTTATATCTATGTTTTTTTCAATATGTATAATTTATGGGTCGATGAAAAGTATAAAGGAAACAGCATATAAACCATATAAAATTGTTAATGCTACCCAAGAGAAAGGTATTACATCAGAATACCTATTGTCGTATATACTACCACTTTTTGCATTTGACTTTACAAAGTGGGATAGTGTAGTTCAGTTTTTAATATACTTTTCTATATTAGCATTTTTATGTATTAGAAATAATAATGTGTATGCAAATTTAATGTTTGAATGTAGAAGATATAAATTTTATACATGTGAACTACAATGGGCACCAGAACCAGACGTGGCGCCCATACAAGCAGTGGTAATTAGTAGATTAAATTTGTGTGCTAATAAAGGTAATACCATTGAAGTTGAACAACTTAACAAGCCATTTTATCTTAAGCGAGACTCAATGGAGTAGAGCTTGGAACTTCACAAACACCATCTGAAAACATATTTAATTTAGTTTTCCCGCAAATTGCCAAAGTAAATATTCTAGCATGATTGACATCGTGTAAATCAAATTTCTTAGTGGCTGGATTTATTGGAATTTTTAAATCTGACGAAAGTTGCTTTTGCCATTTTGTTAGCTTAAGTTTTTCAACAATAGCTGAATCATATGTGATGAATTTTTTAGGTGTTTGGCCAGAAGTAGCAAATTGCCGATAAGATTCAATATCGTTGATTATATTAGATTGTTCGAGCAAGTCAAGTGACTTTTGGCAGATTTTTTTATGAGAATATTCCATATTTAAAATGCCCTCGCAATTTGAGTTAATCATATATATTTTACTCTTATAGATTAATGCATCAAAGCCTTTACCAAATTGAACGAGGGGATTAGTGGTTTCAGTGATAGTATTATGTTGAGATGTGAAGATATGAGTTCTATCTTTCTTAAAAGTAATTATAGGATTTTTTCTAGCAAGCAAATAAAGATTTTGGACAACATTTTGCTCATCTTTATATGTTCCAGCGAAGATAAATGCACTAGCTTTGATATCTTTTAGACTAGTAGTATCATCACTAACATTAATGCTTTGAATTAATGAAGTCCAACTATCTTTTATGATTGGATTAGTAGTTGAAAGTTTGTCAACCACATTCTTTGGGTTAAAACCAGTATATTCTTGAACTTTTTTTTCAAATTTTTGAACCGTTTTCAGATATGTGCCGCACATATCTGATATAGTACCTTTCAATAAATTTTCCGTATTAAAGTTAATGTTGTAACAAGTAAATTCATTAGGATGTGTTTTATGGTCATATTTGATTAACAAAGTATCCCAAGCGGTGACAGCTTGGACTTTATTTAATCCTTCTTCAATAAGACTAAATGACATAATTTTTCCTCCTTGGGCAACAACAAATTATAATAATTATAGCATAAAAATAAATTTTGTTAAATAATGCAAACTTTGGGTCATTGTTATTTCAGGGCATCTCTAGGAAGATGTTTTTTTATTACTTTTTTTAGAGGTTTATACAATAAGACTAAGTTCTATATTTGGAATTACAAGAGTGAGGGATAAGTGTTAAAATAGTTTATTTGGTAATTCATATAAATTTTTTGGAGAAACTACCAATGGAAAGATTGTTAATGAGAGAACAGCAATGTAAACAACTGCGGTCTATGAAGCTTGTGTTAGAATACTGTCTAGAAGATGTGGCGAGCTTACCGTTCCATACTTATAGGTAGTTAAGGTAAAGAAAAAGTATTCAATCATCCCATATATTATCTGCTCCTTGATGAGCTAAACTCGGAGATGACTTAATTTGTGTTCAAATAGTACTGACGAGTCATCTTTTATTATAAGGAAATGCATATACACAGATTATAAGGAATGAAAGAGAAAATGTACTAGGTTTATACCTACTTATGCCAGATAAAGTACCTATAAAAGGAATCGGAAATAGTGATATTTACTATATTTATAGCAAAGTTGGCGAAGAAATTCCACTAAGAAGTTATGAAGTTTTTCATATTCCTGCCCTAGATTTTGCAGAACAAGAGAATTTTATAGTAATTATAGCCTTATGAAGATGAAAGGTGTATGGATGCAACCATTATATCTTCATGATTTTCTGAGGTACTAAAACACCTTTATTATAAATAGAATTATAAAAGTTTTATTTAAGTAGTTAAAAAAAGTAAAAAGGTATGTTAAAATTTAGTATCATTTGGTATGATATGTATATTAGTTATAATAATAGTGTGAATGATATATTTTAATTTTGCTATTAGGAATGCTAATCAAAGGCTATATTAGCATACATATGGAGGGGTTTAGATGAACGATGAGGAAATTTTAAAGTGCTTAAATGACATTTCTGAAGATGAAATGATTGAAAAAGTAATAATTCCTTTATACGAAAAAAAGTTTTCAAAGCGGTTTTATGATATTGAATTTACAGGAAAAGATAAAAAGGAAGATCAGGGAATTGATATAACATACTATGAAATTTCACCCGATACGAAAGCAAAAGAGTATTTTGGAATTCAAGTAAAACAAGGTGATATCAATACAGGAAAAGGAGCAAATGGAATAGCTGCAATATCGGTTCAGGCACAACAAGCATTCACTAAAAAAATTCCTAATGTAAAAGATAAAAGTAGTTATTATATAAAAACATATATTATTTTAACGACTGGAGATATTAAGGCTAAGGCAAGAGAACAAATAGTAGACCAATTTAAAGATAAGAATTTCAGATTTATTGATGGCAAAACTTTAGCTGAATGGATAAAAGCAACTTATCTAAGTGAATTTATGAGTAAATTTAATATAGAGGATGAAGATGATGAAGTAGATGAAGATGAAAGTCCAATTGAGAGCATAATATCTTTTCTTGAGGATGAATTTAAAAAAGATATAAAAGAAATAAGGGCATCATTTAGAGCATTGGATAGCTGTAAGTGTAAAATTGTAAGAGAATTGATGATAAAAAGTCCATTGAAAGCGTTCGCAATTGCAAAAAATATAGGGATGGCAAAATCAAGTATAGAGCATGAATTAGATGAGCTAGTAAGAGAGGATGTCCTAGAAGTTGATGAAGATGGATACTATGTAAAGTACGGTAATTTAGGAAATTGGAGTGCTGTCTTACAAGGAGCTGAGTTACGTATTAATCAGCTTGGATATGACTCTGAAATAGAAATATGGCAAATTGTAGATGGTATATTTTGCTAATAATTAGTAAAATGTAATAAGTGATACAGTATACATTACTAAAAACTTATAAAAGGGATTTACTATAATGTAAGTCCTTTTTTATATTGTTTAATGAATACCACTGGTTCCAAAAAGCTTATAGCTTTGAGTAGAAAAAATCAAAACTCCAATATAAAATAGAAGTATGTTTGTGGTGTAGATTGTGATATAAGGGTAGAGGATATAGCCTTAAAAAAGCAAAAAATTATTATACATATTCCTAACAACTTTTAACAAGTGAGAGAAAAATAAATTGTCAAAGTTGTTTCTCTCTTAATATCGTGGTAAAATTAGTGAATAGTGTTTTATTTTGGATTATTAAACTAATTTTATCTTTAGAATGGGGGGATGATGTTATGGATTGTGGCTATAGTAAAAGTTTAAATCGGATGGTTATTGATAATTCAGTAGCTAGATATTGGAATGAAGCAGTTTATGAATGGGAAATTGTAGACTGTATTGAAGATGATTATAATGAATCCTCATGTATTTGCGGAAAGGAAAATATCAAGTATTTGTTTACTATAAAAAACCGAAAAAACGGAAATGAGCTATTTCCAATTGGCAGTACTTGTATAAAAAAATTCAATAGAGAGGATTTGGATGAAGTAACATCTGTAAGTGAAAAATTATTCCAATTATTGCACGCTATTCAAAAACGTGAATTTATATCATTAAATGCAGAATTTTTTTCAAGAAAATTACTGAAATATCTTTATGACGAAGGCGTGTTTAAACCTTCTAAATTTAACGGATATGATGGTGAAAATGATTATTTATTTATGCGTGACATGTTTAACAAGAGAAAAGAACCAACGGAAAATCAGCAAGCAAAAATAAAAGCAATTATTATTAATTCGATAAAGCCGTATTTGGTTGAACAATTAGAAGATAAAATAATAAGTAAATAATCCTAAATTTTTAAGTGATAGATTTAAAATTATGTCTATCACTTTTTTGTTTATCTAAGTAAATAAGTGTAAAAGGAGCTATTAATCTGTAAAGTAATTCAGCATAGATGGCAGAAATGCCTACTTTGCGTTTTTTTCAATTAACATAGTTATAATTATTTTATTATATATGAAAAAGTATTGTTAGTCATTTAAATTTATAAGAATAAGTTTTATTATATTTACAAATGAAAACTATTAGTAAATATAAAAATTATAAACGCGTGATACATATGACGAAGTTAGGAAATTCCCTAAAATAACATGCAAAATTGCAGCTGAGTATCTATCATTTCTAGGCATAATGTCTTTATAGCATCTTACTATCAATTGGATTCTTTTTTAAAATTAGTATTTTTAATTTTAACTGACAGTCTATGTCATTAATGAATTTTATAATTAAGATAAAGTTTATAATTATTTATAAAGGATGGGGACAATAATTGGATTACAATAATATGAATAAAGAAAAACTTGTTGAGGTTTTAATGGAGAAGGATAAAATACTTAGAGAATTAAGGCTAGAAAATAAAAAATTAAATTCCCTGGCAAGTTTTGATGCGATGACAGGAGTACTAAACAGGAAATCAGGCTTAGAATTATTAGAAAAAGAGTTTAATATTTCTAACATTAATAATAGAAATATTGTTGTTTGCTTTGTTGATGTAGATAAATTGAAGCATATAAATGATGCTTTTGGGCATGAAGAGGGGGACAAACTGATAATAAATGTAGCTTCAATTTTAAAAAATAGTATTAGAAAAACTGATTTCGTAATTAGAATGGGAGGAGATGAGTTTTTAATTGTATTTCCTCAAACCACAATGAAAAATGCAAATAAAGTAAGGTATAGAATTTTGAAAATGATTGAGGAAAGTAATCAAGGTAACATAAAATATAATTTAAGTTTAAGTTATGGATTTTATGAGTATGGTAATGAAATTGAAAATAAATTAACTGTTAATGATCTGATAAGAAGAGCAGACATAGAAATGTATAAGATAAAGAGTGTCAAAAAAAAGGATTTTAAAGATAGATATAGAAAACAGAATAGGTAATAATGTCTAAAGGAGTAAGATTTTTGTATGGAAAGATTTAAATCAGATGCTTTGTTATATATTTATAATAGCTTAATTGAGGGTAAAGTAGTTAAAAAGAATGATGTAGTAGACAAATTTAATATTAATGAAAGAACTTTCTATAGATATATAAAAGATATAAAAAATTTTGTAGAAAACCCAGATGGTGATTTAATAGGTGAGCAAATAATAGTAGATAGAGAAAAATGCGGGTATGTTCTTAAAGGAAAGTATGAGAAAAAACTTAACGAAAAAGAAGTTTTGGCAATTTCTAAAGTGCTCTTAGAGAGTAGAGGCTTTATTAAGAATGAGATAGAAGGTATGATTAGTAAGATTCTTGATAATTGTATATGTGAAGATAAAGAAAATATCAAACCTATTATAGGAAACGAACTAATCCATTATGTTTCTCCACAACATGGACAAAGACTATTAGACAAGTTGTGGGAAATAAGTACTGCAATAAATGAACAAAAGGTATTAGACATTGGATATGTTAAGATAGGTATAGATGGAAAGTTTCAAGAGGAAGTTTCTAGAAGAATAGTGTATCCACAAGGAATATTATTTTCTGAATATTATTTTTATCTTATAGCTTTTATTGAAGGAAAAAGTTATGAATATCCTACTATTTATAGAGTCGACAGAATTAAAGACTTAACTATTACTGAGAAAAGGTATGAAATAGAGTATAGCAAGAGATTTCAAGATGGTCGATATAGAAAGTTAATTCAGTTTATGCAAACAGGAGAACTTGAAAGAGTAAAGTTTAGGTTTACAGGTAGATCTATAGAGGCTGTTTTAGATAGATTACCTAATGCTAAAGTGGTAAGGGAAAAACAAGGAGAATACATAGTAGAGATAAATATGTTTGGTAAAGGTATAAAAATGTGGCTTTTGAGCCAGGGAGAGGATATAGAAGTTTTAAGTCCTGATAAATTTAGAGAAGAAATGATGGAAACTATTGATGAAATGAAAAGATTATATAATTAAGGTTATAGAAAAGACAACTTCTGAACAGAGGAGATATAAGATTGGAGAGAAAAATTATGTTTATACTATCAGGGCTGAGGATTAAGACAGTGGCATTGATATGTGGTTAGAAAGTTAAGGAGATTATGTCCATTAGATTGAATAGTAGTAATAGACCAAAAATATATATGGAGGGTAAATATGAGATTCTATGAAAAGATAAAGAAGTTTTTCGAAGGAAGAGCAAGATACTGGTATATCATTGTAGCAATCTTTATATTGTTAGGGTTAGCTGACAATGCACTTTTAAACATAGTTGCTCCTACATGGGTTTGTACAAGTATAATGATGTTGTTAATTGTTTTATCTACTTGTTATGTAGCGATTATGTATAGGTTTATTAGAGACAAATGTAAAACTTACATGGACAAACGTAAAGAAATGTTGTTTGTCCGCATTGAAGATTTAGAAAATAATATTAATGAATTAAATAAGAAAAATATAGAATTAGAAAATAAACTTGCTGAAGCTATTAACACTAATGTGAATGATAATACTTTAAAGATAATAAATGAGTTAACAGAAATGGTAAGGGAGACTTCAGAGCATATAGAGAATAGAGTACAGAACTTTGCTGATAATATAGATATCCGTTTAAATAAGGATGTAGAAAATATTCTAACAATCGTTACAGATGGATTTGAAAATCATAAAACTCTTTCTAATAATAATACTGAGACTATTACAAGACTTGTAGAAGAGGCATCTAATAGAATAAAAGAAAAAGTACAAAATTGTTCAGATACACATATTAAGAGTATTGAAGATCTGTCATATTATGTTAAGATGTTCCGCGGAGAAACTCAGAAGAATATAAAAGAAATTGATACCAGAATAACTGAAAATACAGACAAAATACTTGAGATAATGAATGACTACTCCCAAAAAGGCACCATTACAAGCGAAGAACAGATTAAGTTAATAAAAGAACTTGATGAGAAATTTTCAGTAAAAGAAGAAGAAGGACGGGCTATATTACTGAGTGAAACTAATAGAATTATCCAGAAAGTCGAAGAAAATAATGAACAAAATAAAAAGTTATTATTAGAAGAACAGGATATTATCCATAGTTCTGTCGCTCTGATTGGAGATAGAATTAAAGATGCATCTCTTGTGGAAGCAGGATTGGTAAATGGAGTATCAGAAAATTTTGAAGTTTTCAAGAACACTCTTTGTAGCGATACAGATATATTGGCTAAAAAGCTGACAGACCAGGTGGATAAAGTTATTGGTAAGTTAGATGAAAAGACTAAGCGAGATGATGAGATTAGTGAAGAACATTTGAAATTGATTAATACTCTTGAAGAGAAAGTAGCTTTTGTTGGAAAAGCAAATCAGGACATAACAATAAATGAGAGCGTGAAAGTTTTGAAGATTATGAAGGAACATAATGAAGAGCAAAAACGATTATTTGCAATGCAAAGGGAATACTTAAATAGCTCCAAATCACAGATTGAAGAGAAGATAATTCTTGGTTGCAAGGAAAACAAAGAAATTACAGAAAATGCAAAAGAGAGAATTTTAGAAAAGGTTAATAAGTATGGAGAATCTCAGGCAATATTATTTCAGGAGCAGAAAGAGGATATTGCGAATGCAGTAATACGCATTGAAGAAAAAATTAAAGAAGCATCAGGAATTGAATCGGAATTGGTAGCAGGTCTTTCAGAAACTGTATCAGCCGTAAGGGAAAAAGTTAATGCCAATACTGATAAATTAAGTGGAGAGTTAACGGGACATATTTCGCAGATTATTGGAAAGTTGCAAGAAAAATCCATAGTCGATGAGGAAGTTAATAGTATACAAGCTGAAATGATAAAGGATATAGTAGAACGAATTGATGCAATCAAACTGTTAACAAGTGAAAAAGCAGATGCTATTAGTACAAAAGCAAATGAAATGCAGAATGAAATTGTTAAACTCCTAATTCAAGTTCTAGATGATGCTGATATAAAATCAGATAAGTTAGATAGTGCCTATAACCGAATTTTCACTCAAGTAGTAGACTTTTCAAAAGGTACAAAGAAGAACATTGAAAAATTACAGAATGCAATTGATGCACAGCAACTGAGTTTGGGAAAAGAAAGACATTTATCCGCATTGTCTATAGAAGAGCAATTGTTACAAACTAGGTCTCTAAAGGATAAGATCGATACATATTCTATAGTTGCTGAAAAATATCAAATCGATATTTCTGGTAAGCTTAATAATCTTCAAAATCAGATTGTAAATCTGAATGCCCTTGCAGAAGTATTGAGAAATATTTCTGCAGCACCTAAACAGGAAATAACTAAAACAAATCAAAATAGGACAGAGGAAATAAAGGATGTTCAAACAGGAATAACTGTTTATAACCATTATGAGTATGATAAGTTGATTTCCAGTGAAATGCTAACAGGTAAAAAGAAAAACTATGATGTAGAGTATGATGATCAAGGCAGAATAGTTAGAAGTCGAAATTATGGTAGTAATGGTGATATTGCTACTGAGTTGGAGTTTTATACCAATGGGCAAGTTAAAAGGCGTACTGAAAAAGTAATGGTCAATGGGAAATTACAGACTGTTAAGAGTGAATTTGATGAACAAGGAAACAAATTAAAATAAGGAGGCATAAAGAGATGTTTTTAAATTTATTAAGTGAAAAAGAGGGGAAAAACTTTTTGCAATTAGCTACTATTGCAATGAAGGTTAATGGAATAATTGAGGAAAGAGAGAAGGCAGTATTCCAAACATATAGATTAGAATTAGGAATACATGATTACAAATTGCAAAACAAAGAACTAACAGATTTGGTTACAGCTTTCCAAGCCAGTACAAAGAAGGTCAAGCGAGCAATAATTATAGAATTGTCTGGTGTTTTAAATGCTGATGAAGAAATTGATATAGCTGAAGAAAATTGGATTCTCAAACTTGGGAATGAATGGGGATTCCGTGACTCGGAAGTCCGTAAGATGATAAGGTGGGCTCAGGACTTTAATGATTTATTAGCTGAAGGTTACGAATACATTAATAAATAAAGGAGGAAGTAATATGGGTTTTTTTGGTGGGCTGGTTAGTAAAGTTAAATCATGCGCTAATGCTGTTGTTGACAAGGTAAAACAGGGTGCGAGTTATATTAAACATAAAGTTACGAATGTTTGGACAAGTTTTACAGGAAAGAAGTACTTTGATGAAGCAGAAGGTTTATATGATAAAATAACTGAAAGATATTATTTAAGGCAAAAGCAATTCGAAGATGATGTAGATAGCTATACAGACTTGATTGAAAAACATGTGAAGGTTATTAATAAAAGCAAAGAAAAAATCAAATTTGGACTTCTCCCTGAAATGTCACATAAACTGAAAAAGATAAAGGATATTTCTGTTTCAGGTGATTTTACAGTAGAGGCATATATGGCTGAAATATTGTCCGTTGATAGTGTTCGTTCCAAAACTGAATTGTATAAGATTGATTTTAATAAGCATAAGTTTAAAACGACGTTTCAAGCTATCTTTACATTAGGATTTTATACAAGAAAAAAAGCCAAGGAAACATTGTATGCTGTACAGGAAGAGGAACAGAAAATCAATGCAGAAATTGCCAAGATGGATGCAGAAATAGTTAAACTCCAGGCAATCGAGAAGTCCTTGGAAAATGTAGAAGTGTATTTTACTTTTTTAATAGAGTTATATGGAAATCTGCTTGTTCGTTTGGATAATTCGATTAACTTCTTATATGTTAGATGTATGTCTTTTGCTCATAAACTTGTTCATACAGAAATGAGCATAAGAAGATTACCAGTAATGCAGCAAAAAGAAGTAGAAGCAATTATTAATGCAAGTAAAATTTTGAAAGCTATGACAGATGCTCAGATAACATCACTAGAAAATGCAGATAAAGTAAATAATTATAGTAAGGATATGAAACAACAGTATACAGAGTTGAATAAGGTTTACGAAGTTGCTTAAGGGGGTAATAGAAATGGATGATGAGAGAAAAAAAGCTATAGAACAGTTAAGAAATGCATCTCCGCTTGAGGCAACAAAAATTCTGCAACAAATGGAACTGTATGATGCAAAGTCATCACAGGAAATAATAGATGAAGTTTATGAACAGTTTGCTTCTGGTGATAATATGAAGGACGAAATATTAAAGCCAGTTTTTTTGTCAATAATAGATGGACTTTTAGAGGCAACTGCTGGTGGTCGCGCAGCCAGAAAAAAAGGTCTTAATGCATCAAGAGTTTTGCAGGAATGTGAATCATTCAGCTATGATGCTGAACAGCAAAATGGTACAAAAATCGATGCATATACTGAGTATAAAAATGCGCGTGAAAATGATGACACTAATTCTCACATGACTCAGGAGTATAATGGAGAAAATCGTAGTAAGCTATATGAAGATAAAAATGCGATGGAAAATTACAAGCAAGAAAGAGTTGTAGGTGAAAAAACACTTATCGACGAGTATACAGGAAAAAGAAATCTGTATTTAAAACAAGATAACCCTAATCAGCATTATAATGATGAAACGCATAGAAAACAGGCACAGCCTGATCATATTGTACCATTAAAACAAGTGCATGATAAGTTTAAAAGCAACTATGCACTTGATGATTCTGATATAAAAAGAATAGCCAATATTGATGACAATTTTGCGGTTACATCTGCAGAAATAAATCAAGTTAAAAAGGAACTGTCAAACTCCGAGTACATAGAGTGGATGGATGAACATGAACAGTCTGTTGCTGAGCAGACTAAGGAAAATATGCTGTCGCTCCAGAAAAGTGCAGAAAAAGCTGTTGATGATAAGGCAAATGAGATTGTTCTAAAAAATTTGTTTGGAAAAGGCGAGGTTAATAAAGAGACCTATAGGGAGTTGGTTGAGAAATTCAAAGAAGGAAATGGTTCTATAAGTAAAGAACAGAGACAAGCCATTGAAGAACAGCTTAAGAAGGAAAAAGTAAGTGAAATTAGAGGTACTGCGTTAAATAATGCTGCAGGCCAGGCAAAGGATTATGCGGTTGGAAATTTGATTTTGTTTATTATAAAGCCTGTATATTATGAAATATGTGATATGTTAAAAAATGGAATACAGCAAGGCGTTGGTGCAAGTTCTACAACCGAAGCATTGAAAATAAGGTTTGATCGTGTAAAAACCCATGTGTTAACTCATGCGAAGGCCTTTCTTGGTGATAATATGTGGGATTTTGTAAAAGGCTTTGTGTCATCTCTTATCGAAGGAATTATTAGTTTATTTGTAGGTATGTTTAAGCAAATTCTAAAGATTATCAAAGAGGGTATAAAAATATTTGTTCAATCTGCAAAGATTCTTTTCGGTAAAGATTCATGCCAAATGACACCAACTGAAAAAGGTGACGCAATTATTAAACTTATTGGTGGCAGTGTTATTGCTATTTCTGGTATTGCCATTGAGTCGATATTAAATAAAATTGGTATTGGTGATCCTTGGTCTGTTGTATTGTCTACAATGTTCTCAGGAATTGCCTCTGCATTATTCATGTATGTATTAGACGAGGCTGATTTGTTTAGTACTAAAGCAGAAAAACGTAGAGATCGGATTATTGAAATTTTTAATGAGAGAATTAAGGATATCAATGAAGCTGCTAATACTTGTAATATAGTGGCAATTGAGACATTCAAAAGACAACAGGAAGAATTTGAAACTATTAATGATCAAATTAATAGCGGGCTTCATGAAAATAATATTATTGTAATAAATGAAGGTCTGTATAAGATGGCAAAATTTATGAAGGTTGACTTGCCTTATTCTAGTACTGAAGAGTTTTGTGATTATATGGATTCTGAGGATACAATTTTACTGTAATAGACTATTTGATTAAATTTCAACAGTAGGCTGATATATTTCCGAAAATTAATAAACTCAAAGAAGCTGAGTAGTCACAGTAAATCGGACAGGGCAGAAGACAGTTATTCTGTTCTGTCATGCCATGTGCAAAAAAGCTCAATAGAGGGCTGATATATTTCATTGAACGTCCATTCGCAAAAAATAACCTAAAGAGCTATAATAAGTTCCCTCGAATGCAATGTTATGAAATTAACTAAAGGCATCAATGTTATCCCCTCAAGCCAAGATGAGAGCCGTTCTATTTCAGAAAACTCTATAAGGGTAATAAGAAGGAGATTTGAGTTTGAAAAGGTTGTAGAAAACAACACAAAGCTATGTAATTATGATAAAGGTGAAGAAGGCAACCTAATTATAAAAGTAGTGACAGTCGTTGAAGCAGACAAAGTAGCTGCGGATAAAGTGGTAGCCGATAAAGAATTAGATGATACTAATAATAGATTGTTAGAAGGATTATACGAATCTTTGATGGAATAACAAAAAAGTGTAAACTAGATATTACGAGGAGATGTTTAAATGGAAAACAATGAAAAAGAAATTGTATCACCAACAGAATCATTAAAACAAGGTTTAACTGAAATCAAACTAATGCGTAGTGGAGTAATCCCAAAAGAAACATATTGGAGAATGACAGAAGAACTATCTAATAATATTAAAGAGGACTAGCCTACTTTAAATATAAAATAGTTATTTTCAAAACAGTGCAGTTTAATCAATTAAAAACTAAAAGATTTAAAATAAAGAGAATAGCTTTTGTTTTTTTATTAAGCTTTGCTAAAGAATTGTGTTGATTTTTGGACAAAAATACGTCATAACAAGGATGTATTTGAACTATATTGTCTAGTATTTTTAGAACATTATTATTAACCTATTACTTCCTTCCATACAAAATAAAAAAAGAGCAATCATTGTTACCCTCTACTCATCAATTTATCCATTTTTAATAATTATTCTGCTTTAGCTTTATTACTATCTAAAGCAACTTGTTCTTCACCTTCTTGAATTTCTTGTAGTATTAATTCATACTCTCTGAAAATTTCTTCTAAATATGGAAATCAAAACATAAATATGATAACGGATGTATTCTATTTGTTACTATTTTATATACAATCTTCGCTTTATCAAATATATTGTCTTTATAAACCCTACAAAAGTTTATTTTTCCGTCAACTAAATCTCTATAACTTTGAGGTTTATTGCTAAAATCACACAAACTTATTTCAATATTAGGAACTGGGAACATAAATGAAAAACATATTGAACTTTTGGATATATCTTTATCATAAATAACAATATTAGTCTTTTGCTGCTTATTAACAAAAAACTGGAGCAAAATATTGAAGCCCATCAAATTCATAAACTATACCTAAAGTAAATTTTTTATTTGAATCTTAGTGAATATCCGGTATTTGAGTATCAAATTGTTTTAAGCATTCTATATAATCTTCGTTTATTGAATAAAATTTTAACTTATTCATAAATATTCCCTAAAAAAGGACTAGACAAAATCTAATCCTTTTTTATATTAAACAACGCACTTTTGTAAGGGTAGGGAATCACCCTGCATTAGGCCTCACACTAGTAAGTAGTGAATTACATTTGAATTAAATATTACATTTTAATAAGGATGTGAAAAACTTCGCATTATCTAAAAATTAGAATTTTTCAAAGCAATGTATTTTGTTGCACATTGCGAAGCATTATTGTATCAAAGCAATGTATTTTGTTGCACATTGCGAAGCATTATTGTATCATAACAATGTTTCTTTGCCGTACATTGTGAAACGTAATTGTTAAACATAAACAAAATGTGTTTGTTTTTATAGTCAGATAATATTATAATTTTACTAAATTGTCAAATTGAATACAAATATTTCTCTAATTATTAGGGCCTCTCCATACATTGTTCTCAAACTCTAAAATTTTAAGCTTTTTTAACACATTCTATATCTACAATATGCAAACCATTGATATTTGTTTCTATCGAAATTTCTTATTGATATTAGTTTATATATTATATAAAATTACCTATATAAATATCAACAATATTCTTAAACAGAACCTTTTATTAAAATAACAATAATTCAGCCATCATACTGAATGACAAGACATTATTTATAATTCTAAAAAGACTTTAAATTTTAAATAGTCATATCACATTTATCATTCATAGTTAATTTTACACATAAACACTCCTTAGTAGGGTAGCCTTATTTCAGTGAATGAGAAATGAAGAAAGTGAGTATTTTCAAGGTGAATAGAGATAAAAATGATAACTTAGAATTATGAAGGTTTGCTATTACTTATTCACTGATTTTTAAGCTTATTCTAGTGATTAAGTATTATTTTAGAGGCAGTGAGAGCAATTGTTGTGGATTATTAAAATAATATGTGCTGTATAAAACCTAGTAGTTTCAAGGTCTCTAGACTTTTTGTATTTACTATAAAAGGAATTTAATACTCAGTAATACAAATTTTAATTAAAAAATTGGACTTAAAATTTCAGTATTACTGAGTATTAAAAAACCTCACTTTTTTAATACAAAGCTTGAAAAGTATTGAAAACACTCAATTCTATGTTTTAACAAATGATTCGTTTTGAAACTATAAGTTATTTTAACCTCTTCTTATTTTATTTAATATTGAATCTTCTTTCGGTTCATAGTCCGTATCATTAAATGGATTAACAACATCATTAGAGGACATACTTTTGGTGTCTTTCAAATTTGATAATTTTTCTGGAACAAGATTGTCCAAACGTTTAACAAGCTTAGCAGAAATTGAATTACCTTTGCTACTTGCATGAGATAAATATCTATTTATAGGGTAATGAATTATGGTTGTCTGCGCAAGAAGAGGGGAATAAGGGGAACTCCCCCAGAATGAATCTATGTGCTGTTTATGCGAATTTAGAATATCTATGTTATCACCTATAAGTGTTAGACTATAGCCTATATGATGTTGTCTGTCTTTTCCTAAAGATTTGGTATCAGAAAATGTATTTTGAATATCTTTAAGATTATTATCAGTAATACCACTGAATACATAATATAATGCTTTAATTTTATTTCTGTAGTAGTCTTTACTTTTATCTATATCAAAAATTACAATATCGAATATGCAGTGCATTATTAATTCTCCATAAGTAGTAATTATAATCTTGGCAAATCTAGGCTTTATCATAACTGTATTGTTTTGAAGTGCCATACCTTTAAAAAGTGTACCAACATTAATCCATAAGTCTCTAAGAACACCCAGCTTGCAGATATGCTCAGGCTGAGATTTTATGAGGTTTATTATAGAATCGTAGTCACTAAGCTTAAGCAGTTTTTCTATTAATGGAAGGTTATAGTTGTATCTATTGCCAAACTTTCTTATTATTTTGTAATAATCGCTTGTAATAATCATTAGTTGATGAAACATACTTTGAGAAGATAAAAAATTATTAGTATCCAATAAAAATTCAAATTTTAAAAGAGAAATCATAAAGTTATTGTTTCTTAACTTCTGTGCTATACCATTTTTAAAGCCACTGTTATAATTCCCAAGGATTAATGCTCTTCCAGGTTTTTTAAGATAGAGAACTTTATTCTTATTAAGAGCTTCAACACCAACAAAACCTAAATCTAAAAGGGTATTTAAAATTTTAGTTGCCTTATTTCTGGCACTCTTTTCTGTATTAATTAATTTATTAGTTTTTAAAATAAATTTTGAAAACTGTGTAAGGGTACAAAAGCCGCCACAGTTATACACCACCTCTAAAAAAGGTGCATACCCTTTGGCTATAACTTCAACATATTTGTGACATAATTTAGGATTGATATTTTTAGGGACCTCATAATTTTTTTTCAAAATATCATTTAGTGAAGTCATGATTACTCCTCCTAGCATATTAATTTAAATTATGTTTTGGTAAAAAAGATAGGCAGCATTATATAATATCTATTTAAAGAATAGACATCATTATCCTTTAAATAGATATTATTATTGAATCTTTGGTTTTGTATCATTGTTATTTAGGAATTTACCTAAAGACTTTAAAGTGATATGTGCTTAAGAGTGTGATTCAGATAAGATAACATTTATTAAATAAGAAATCTCGATATGAATACTAAATTGTATATTTTATATTCTTATAAGCATGAATCATAATATAATCATCACAATATTTTTTTATAAAATTTTTCTTTAATTCTATATCTTCTTTAGAATAGTTATTGGTGGTTACTTCGACGCCGATTTTACCAATCTTATTAATATACATCCCATCTAATACCTTAGGCTCATTAGGATATTTATTGTGAAGTTCGGTTTCTGTAATCCAACTTTCTTTTTCACTGAAGCGCAGATACATATATATCTTAGTTAAAGCATAATCGTGTTCAAGCTGAGTTAAATCACTTTTATAAATATAAAAGCTATATTCGTTTTTAAGTCTTTTTTTTGATTTCTCGGTTAAACCATATATTGAAGTAATTGAACCATATAGACAATAATTACCCTTTTTCTCAATATTACCAGAAAATATATGCTGATTTAATCTTGACTCTGTAATGTCTAGGTACGGTAGCAGATCTAATGTAATAAGACCTGTTCTTCCTATTGACTTAAGTAAAAGTATGTCTTTATACTTTTCAATTTTTAGTTCCTTTATCAAAATCGCCTCCTTACGTTATTATCAGATGATGGTAAAATTGGAAAGGTAATTAAGCATTTATTATGTATTATTCCTCAAAAAGTTAATTAATTCAAGATGAAATTTATGGAATGATTAGGTAAATTAATATAAAAATTTGTTTTATAAAACTGAAAGCCCTTGAAGCTCTAGGGGATACAGATTTTGTATTACTCAGTAATACAAAATAAAAAAATAGCGAAGGATAGTATTGCTTAGTATTAAAAATTCGCAGCAAAGTATGGAGGCTCATTGTAATTCAACACCGCTGAGTGTAATACATTTTATAGAATTAAAGAGTGTGGAAAAAAGGATATATAAATGCTATAGGCAATAAAAATATAAAAATTAGCTAGATTATTAAAAAAATCTATAATTTTATTGGGATATAAACTAATATATCAATAAACATATTTCAAAAAAAACTAATCAAATAGCACATATATGTGGATTATTATAGGACCTCTTAATATTTGAGTTGAAAGAAATAATATATAAATTTATGGACTTATGTTAATATAGTAGACACAAAAAATCGAATTTTTTATGCAGACAGCCTGGCCAACCCTTCACATTTTTGAGAAGTAATATTGCCAATGTTGCTGTATATCCTTTTCTGTTATACAAAGATTATATGTATTCAAAAATAGCCAATTTGGAAATATTAAAGTTATAATATTTTACTAGATTTACTTCCTCTTTCTTTAAGGAGGCATGAAAAGACTAGATATAGGCATTATCATAAGGGCAGACTCTGGTGCTAAATGAATGAGTGAAAATCTTACACCCAGATATATATAATTGAAAGTCCGAGCTAGTATACTGGCCTCTAAGGTCGCTATGAAGAGTTATAGTACCCGTAGGCGCTGAGGTATTGTGGCATTTTTAACAGACTGAAAGCTAGTTCTGAAGTCACATTTCTAGAAAAAGTATATCCAACTATTTTCTTGGAAATAAATCCATAACTGATGCTAGATAGCATTAACCATTTTTAAGTGTATAAATATATGTTATATCAGTCACTTACTTTTGATTTATGTTTGTGGCTGAAAAATTCATTTTTAAAACATTTTTTCTGCTCTCTACTTTTGTCTTTGATGGTAGTGGCATAAACTTTTTAACTATTATAGATCTTATACCTAGACTCTTCATTAATCCATATGATCTTTTTACACTTATTTTAATACCTTCTGAAGATAGAGTTTGCTGTATCTTTGGAGTTCAATAACGTTCTCTTACTGATGTGTATATTTCAACGATTCTTTCTTTAAGCTTCTTATTTTCCTTTGATCTGCTATTTTCTTGGTGTTTAAAATATTTATAGAAGGAGCTTCTGGAAACTTTCAAGGTACTGCACATAAGTTTAATATCGTGATTACTTTTGTTGTCATAGGTAAACTTATAGATGAAGCTTACTTCTTTGCAAATATGTCCATGTTTTTTTAATATTTTGGTTTCCTCCTCAAATATAGCCATCTTCTTAGCCATAGTTTGATAGTCTGCCGCTGTAATAGTTGTACCCTTATCCCCAGCTACTGACGTAGATTTTTTCAGCCAGCCTGTGTTGTTGATTTTGAGATGCCATATTCGCTGCTTAGCCCTGTAAGACTCCTACAGGAGTTATAGAGTTCCACAAATGTCTTCTTAAATTTCTCTATGTATTATTTTTGTCCTATTGCCATCGTAGACACTTCCTTACCTTTTATATATTTTAGAGCGTTCGAGTTTTCGTGTCTATAATATTATACTAACACCAATTTTTAAGTTTACCGATTTTTTACATGCTCAATATTAATCATTTATTTATCCTCATTCCTATGGCCTTTTTGATTTAATTTGGAATTTGTATTCGTACTTAAATCTTTATAATATATATTTATTAAGCTAGTAATTTCATCTCAAATTGGTTTGGTAATTTTAGACACCTAGTAGTGACATATCTGAGGTACTTTACAACATTTTGCATGTATATGTAATATATTGTAGATTGTGATATAATTATCTTATAATATCCATAATTAGAAAATATGTTATAGATTTATAGCATTAACAATAAGATTACTTAGGGGGATTAAAAATTGCAAAGGGACTTCAGATACTTGAGAGATAAATACGGTGATGCTGGCGCAAGAGATATATTTGAAAAAATATGTATACAACTATATCAGACAAAATTTGAACAAGCATATCCAATAGATGTACATCTTGGAGATGGGGGTATTGATATATATATAGGAAATTTTGAAGATCAAATAGATGTTTATCAGTGTAAGTATTTTCTTGACGGCATAGGAGTGTATCAACAGAATCAAATTAGAAAATCATTTAATACCGCTGCTGAATCGACTAAGTATAAATTAAAGGATTGGTATTTATGTGTTCCTTGTGTATTAAATATAGATGAAACTAAATGGTGGTATCAATGGAAAACAAAGATGAAAAACCAATACGGTATAAATATCATATTGAGAGATGGAAGTTATCTTCTCAATGATTTAAAAAAGTACAACTTATATAATAATAATTTTGATAATGATATTGCTCTTATGCTAGAAGAAATAAGAGAGTTTTTATTTAATAGTAAAAGATATTATGAAGAACAAATATATGAATTAGAAGATCTTGATGACATGAATTATGATGATTGCATATTTGTTAAAAAATTACAATCTGCTCAAATATATGATAATAAAATGGCTAAACAAGAATTTTTTAATGCAGAAATAATAAAATCATCAATAGAAAGCAAGGATAATGATGAAGGTACTAAAATGTATAAGAATTTAAGAACTAAAATACTTAGCATTTGGAACTCTCAATATATAAAATATAAGGATGAAGTGGATGGAAAATCTCTGTTATCAGATGTATACCAAAGAATAGAAGATTTAGATACCACAACGTTAAAAGCTAGAGAAGATATTTCTCTAATTGCAAAGAAAGGTATACTTCACCAATTGTCTGATGAATGTAAGGTTGGATGGGTAAAAAACTATTCTGAAAGATTAGAGCAATATATTAAGGGAGAAGAAAAATGATTGAAGATAGAAATAAAGTATTTTCTGATTTAGTTATAGATTCTGTTAGATTGTTAATTTTGATATCTAAATTTGATTATAAGAAGACATTCAAACTAACACTAGATAAAATTATGCTATATGACTTTTATTTACAGTTTCCAAATACAATGTTTAAAAATAATAAAGATGTTGAAATTGGGAATATTGATTTTTTTGAATACTATTCTTATTATCATTGGAAGCCAAGAGACGATCAATATTTGATGGCGTTAAACTATTTAATTTCTAAGCAATTAATATTGAGGAAAATCGAAAATAACAAATTTTATTATTTGGTTTCAGAATTAGGAGTTGAATTTGTTAATGATTTAACATCAGAATATAAATTAAAATTAGATAGAATTGCAACTATAGTTAAACAAAAAATATCAAAACTAAGTGATGAAACTGTGGAAAATCAAATATTAGAGAAAATAAAATTTGGCATAAGATATGAAGGGTGATATTATGAGTACAAGAATTAAACTAATTAAATTGACTCTTATAGGTATAAGAAAAAATTATGTAGTATCATTTAAAGATGGATTGAACTATATATCAGGCCCCACACAGACAGGAAAAACCTCAATCTTAGAGATGATTAACTATGCTTTAGGTAGCAAAAAGCATAAGGATTATATAGAAATTGGACAAAGTTGTACATCAGTAGAGCTAGAAATAATGATTGCAAATAAAAGGTATAAGATACAGAGACAACTTTTTGATTTTGAAAAAAAGGCAAAGGTATACGAATGGAATAAAGATAAGTTAGAGTATAGCATTGATTTCAAATTATTAGAAATAGATGGTCCTAGCAATGAGAATTCTTTAGCTGCATTTTTAACTGATAAAGTTAATTTGTTAAATTTAAAGATAGCAAATCAGCCATTTAGTTTTAGAGATATTTTTAAATATTCTTATTTGAAACAAACAGAAATAGATAATGAAAATATAATGTTTGAAAAGATATGGCATTACGATATAAAAAGAAAGCCTACATTTGAAATAATTTTTAATATTTATGATCAGTTATTACAAGAATTGAAAAATGCTCTAAAGCTTAAAAAAGAGGAATTAAGTAAATTAGAAATTAAGTTAAAAGGCATAAGAGAATTTTTGGAAAGTATAGAATTAGAAGATTTTTTATCTTATGTAAATGAAAAAAATAATTTAAGTAATCATAAAAATGAGAGAATTATAATATTAAATGAAATTAAAGATAAGGGCTTGTTACATAATGAAATAACTATGCAGCTACAAAATAATATATTATTTACAAAAAATCAAATTATAAAAATTAAGAAGAAAATATCAGAACAAAAAGAATACATAAATAAATTAATGATATTAAGAAATCAGTATACAAGTGAGAGTGAAAGAATTGAGCTTATTACTGAAGGATACTATAAATTTAATAAGTATGAATTTAAATTTTGTCCGAGTTGTTTACAACCGCTTAAAGAAAAAATCAATAGTGAGTGTTATCTTTGTGGTAATAAAGATGTTAATTTAGCTACCGAAGAAATTTTGGCCTATAAACATGAATTAAAGAAGTTAAAAACTAAGAAAAATAATCTAATTAAATATATAGATGAAGAAGAGAATAACATAAAAATATTGGAGAAAGAGCAAATTAAATTCGAGATAATATTAACTGAATATGAGAGTGAGTTAACGCATTTACATAGTAAATATGTAAATCCATTTATTGAGAAAATTGAACAACTAAATTATGAAATTGGATCTATATCTAAGGAAATAGATCAATTAGAAAAAAATTATCAGATGATCGAAAAATTACATGCTATTGAAAAAATATATAGAGATGGTATGAATCAAGCAGATGAAATTAATGAAAAAATAAAGAATGTAGAAGGGAAATCTCAGATCAAAGGAAATATAATCTCGAAACTGTCAGGAATTTTTTATGATATTTTAGATGATTTTAAATTACCTAAACTAAGCAATGCATTTATAGATGGTAAGCGTTATCTACCATATGTAAGAGGTAAACTATATAGTGAGTTAGGAAGTTTAGGTGCTGTAACGTTAATAACAATGGCATATTATTTATCAATTTTAGTATTAGGATCAAAAGATGAGAACAATCATTTAGGATTATTAATGATAGACTCACCTAGAAGTAATTTAGGAGCAAATAATAAGGATGGAGATGATGTATTTAAAGATGAAGACATCTTTAATTCTGTAATTAAGTTTCTAATAAAGCTTGATGAAGAACTTGGAAGTGAGATCCAATTAATAGTTATTAATAATGGATATCCGGATTTCCTAGATAGTAAATATATAATTAAAGAATTTGACGGAAATGGTACAAGAGGAGTCCCTTATGGATTGGTAGATGACATAAACAGTTAAAGTTGGTAGTAGTTTTATAGGTATGAAAGAAACATGAAAATAGATTTGATACAAAATAATATGTTACCTCAGCCTTTTATGGAAGCGTAAATAGACTTGATTTTCACAGGTCTATTTACGCTTCCATTTTGATTTTTACTATATACTTATTTAAATAGGTTTATCAAGTTTGTTAATTTTTAATATTTTTACAAGTACCTTTTGACCAAATCATCGCATAATATTTGAAAGGATTGCAATTAGGTGTCAATTAGTAGTGGTATAAATTTCACATTTTTCTATAATTTTGTACTAATATATGCTAGAATTTATAATATGAGAAATAAATAGGTATGGCGGTGATTAAATTGTCGAGCAAAAGATCAGCAGAAGCAACAATAGCGGGATATTTATATCAATTTGATAAGTGTATTATAGAAATCTTAAAACAACCAAATGATAATACTAAGGTAACAATTGAAGGAATAGAAGATATTGATATAGAAGAAGAGAAACTTAATCCTAAATCAATACAGGTAAAATATTATGAGGGAAGCGAATATAACAATTCAATAATTTCAGAAGCAGTAAGATATTTATTTTTTAATTATATAGACTATTTGAATGGAAACGGAAAAAGACGTGAATATTATCTATATGGTCACTATAATTCAGGAACTGAAAAATTACAAGTAGACGTTAACTATATTATTCAAGATAATAATGGAAGAAAAGCTATAGATATAGTTAAGGATAGTTTTCTTACTTATAATCCATCAAAAGGTGATATTCGAAAATTTTACTTAGAAGAAAATATACAGTACATAGATGAAGATGGGGTAATAAAGAAAAGGTGTATTTTAGATAAAGAATTGGATGATTTTATCTCATTATTAAGAATAAATATAAATGCTAAATCAATTGATGATCAGTATGAAGAATTGCTGTTATCATTGGAAGATAAAATTGATAATTGTAAATCTAGGGAAGACGCAGAAAAGTATTATTATAATAATGCACTAAAAATTATTTTTAAATTGGCCCAAGATAAAGATGAGGCTTCTATAACTAAAGAATTACAGATAAAAGACTTAAATGATAAGAAACAAAGTATAATCGGAAAGATTAAGAGGAAGAAAGAAAAGAACGATGATACTTTGCTGAATGAGATTAACCTACTAGAAGAAGAGCTCGAGGTTTTAATAAAAGAGATAGATGGAATACAAAAAGAAGTTAATAAACTTAATATAGAAAAAAGGACAATTACTAAAAAGGAATTTTTAAAAAAAATAGATCAAAAAACAGTTTTATTTAATAAATGGTATGCAGCTAATCTTGGTAAGATGAAATATAATGAATATGTTAAGGATATTTTATATAGACGAAAGAGCTTAAATAATTCAAAGAGTAAGTTTTTGATCTTAGGGAAAGAATTTGAAAATTCGTTAGTAAGTGATGAAAATACCTCAATTGATGAATTTATTAATCTTGTAATAGAAGATTCATTCAAATTAGATACTGCCTTTGCTAATAAGGATAAGCCATGGACCATTGTGTTAGATATAGAACTTGAAAAGTTTAAAACTATTGTTGAAATATTAAATAGAAAATTAATAAATTTTAAAAGTGGAAGAGAAGAATATAATTTTAATATTGATGATTTTAATGAAAGACCAATAATTAATGCAAATAAGAATGAAACAATAAGCAGGGCATCATATCAAATAAGAATAATAACATTAAAAACGTTTGAGAAATACTTACAACAAATTAAAGACATAGATGTAGCTATATTTTTTATGAGGGATGATTACGATAAGTATTTAGAGGAACTAAATAATAAAGGAGTATATTCATATGTTGTAGAAGGTATAAATGGACGTACTCTAAATGACGTTGAATTTTTATTTGAAAGAAAAAATATATATACAGATTATTTTAGAATTCTGAGCGTATCTCCCACATTACTACAAATAGAGGTAATAAAACCCCAGAAGTTTAAGAATTTGAATGAGAATTTTACATTAGGTAGTTATATTAAAATAACGGATGAAATTAATAATTCCATTATTGGAATATTAAGAAGTTATAAAATAAAGGAAATAAATAATAAAGAAGAGTTAGTAATTCAAAAAATAAAAGAACCCTCTTTTATTTTAGATGTACAACCTGTAGGTCATATTACTAATGGTGAATTTAAGAAAGGAAATAAGAGTATAACAATCCCGCCTAGCCGAGTTGAGGTTGCGAGTGAAGAATTATTAAAAAAGATTTTTTATCAGAAAGATAAAGATAATGAATTTTGTATTGGAGATTTAGCTCACAATCCAACGATTGAAGGTGAAAACATAAGAGTTATTATGGATGGCAATAAATTTTTTAACAAGCATTTGGCTGTTGTAGGCTCAACAGGGAGCGGAAAATCATGCACAGTAGCTAAAATTTTGCAAGAAGGTATTGAGCCATACACAAAAGAGCAAAAAGAAGGAGTTTTGAATAATTCTCATATAGTTTTATTTGACTTGCATGGTGAATATCAAAATGCATTTAAAGACCAATGTAGGCATTTAGAAGTAGAAAATTTAAAACTTCCCTATTGGTTAATGAATTCAGAAGAGTTGCAGGATTACTTTTTAGATGTTGAAGGTAGTGATCATAATCAAAGAAATATATTTAAAAAGGCAATTACACTAAACAAAAAATGGCATAATTTAATAGAGATAAAAGGAAATAAAACAATAAATGATAATATAACTTATGATTCACCTGTATATTTTAATATTAAAGAAGTTTTATGCTGTATAGAAAACTACAATAGAGCAAGAGAAAAAGAAGGAATTTATACTTGGATATATAAAAATGGTTCAGTGGAAATCAATATACTGGATATAATGCCAGAAAACTATGAAGATTTAGAAAAGTATTCCAAATTGTTTACGGATAGATTGGAGCCTTTAACTGGAACCGGTACTAAGCAAGCTAGTTTGAATTTTACTAATTTTATTAGTAGGCTTGAAAATAAGATACATGATGACAGGTTGGTATTCTTATTACAGAAAGGTAATGAATATCGAATGGAATTATCTAAAATAGTTAAACAGTTTATTGGATATGAAACAGAAATTACAGGCAAAAATCAAGAGAAGAAAAATGTCACAATAATTGATTTAAGTGGAATGCCATTTGAAGTTATAAATATAGTTGTTGCATTAGTAAGTAGGTTAATATTTAGATTTGCATTTGAAAGGAAAAAAATAATTAAAACACACGATATTAATGAAGTGCCATTTTTACTTGTCTATGAGGAAGCTCATAATTATATTCCTAAATCACAAGAAGTCAGATATAAATCAGTTAGAGAAGTTGTTGAAAGGATTGCTAAAGAAGGAAGAAAGTACGGAGTATCAGCTATGATAGTTAGTCAGAGACCATCAGAAATATCTGAAACAATTTTTTCACAATGTAATAGTTTTGTAGTAATGAGATTAACTAATCCAGTAGACCAAAGTTATATAAAAAAATTACTTCCAGAGGATGTTAGCTCAATTACTGATAATCTTTCTGGATTTGACAAAAGAGAAGCTTTAATATTAGGAGATGCTGTGAAAATTCCAGCTCTGATTAAGGTACATGAGTTATCAAAGGATAGGTTGCCAAAATCAAATGATATTAATTTTATACAAGAGTGGAGAAATAATTGGTATGATATGGATGAATTTGACAAAGTAATTAATTTAATGACCGGAGTTATAGTTGGTACGGATAAAGAAGAGTTAGAAATTCATTTAAGCGAGGCTGCTTTAGGTTCAGAAAGAACAATAGATAATACTGACGAGTGTTAATTAAACGAGTAAATTACTCAAGGTTTCATAGACTCTGCTAGCGAATTTATAAAGAAGGAATTATTTGAAGTTTTAATAAATAAGATACATATCAGTGAATATGTCGTGCAGTCTTTACTATTGACTAAAAATGATTTTGCATCATGGTGGTTATCCAGTGACCAGTTAAATTCGATATTTATTATGTATAAGGCGCGTTTAAAATGTGATTTTTTCAGATATCTTACGGAAATAGAAATGTTAAGTTAAGTAGTGAGGTGTGCAAGTGAGTAACAAGGTATATGTCCCGGTAATAATTGATGAAAAAGGTGAAAGGTTAACAAGGGCTGTTTTTTACACAATTGAAAGTTATAAAAATTCATATCCATGGCATTTAGGATTAGGAGATATTAGCCTGGAGTTTATTATGTTAGGTTTATCAGGAATAATAGTAGGTCCAATAAAAGATGGTAGTTTAGTTTTTTTTCACAATCCATATGACTTTGAGGAGATGTACAATAGTGTAGAAAAGGATGAGAAATTATATATAAGTATTTCTAGTATATACATACCAAATGATTTAATTTACGTTAAGTATATGCGCGATGATTTTTTTCGGGTTGATATTAAGTTGTTTCTTACTTTGCTTCAATATCAGCAGAATTGGAGCTATGAGCCATTGAAAAAATTTGTAAATGGTGATTATCTATTTATGTCTAGTTCGGAGAAGAAAGCTTATGATGAGTGGCGGCATGATATACTTAATAAACATTAAAAGATACGGAGGGCTATAATGAGCAGACTAAAGGTTACTTTAATTGATGTAGGGTGGGGAGATTCTATCTTAATTGAAGTAATAAAGCATAATAATGAAAGAACTTTTGCATTAATTGACTCAAATGATAGTACTAATCTTAGATCAACACATATATTTTTAAAACGCTATTTTGAGAGAGAAAGAATTGAGCTTAACTCTGATTGTTTATTTGAGTTTGTTATGTTGAGCCATGCTCATTCTGATCATGGACAAGGGTTAAAAGGAATAATCGGGCAGTATGGAACCAGAAATTTGTATTATCCTAATTCGTTTGGAGGGCCTATTGTACCTGATTTAATTAGATACGCTCGTAGGTATCCTCAAAGGATTAATGAACATAGGGTTATTAGCTGTGGATCCTACATCAATGACATAGAGGATGTAAAGTTTAAAATACTATGGCCAGAGAGCGAAGTATCAGATAATGAAAATAATAATTCTATTGTACTGTTAATTACATTAAAATGTATAAATATATTATTAACTGGTGACATTGAAGTGAATAAGGATGTATGGGATAGGATTAAAAATAAAATACCAGATGAAGTACATTTTCTTAAGTTACCTCATCATGGTTCTAAGAATGGCTCGCTTGACGAACAAGGAGAAACTCCATTGTTAGATAAGGTTGGGAGTCTATGCAAGCTAGGTATTAGTACACATATAGTACCTTATACTCATCCAAGCCCTGAGATAATGAAAATATTAAAAGAAAAAAGATTTGATTACTTTCGAACAGATTATAATCATAATGTTTCATTTATTACAAATGGCGAAAAGATAAGTATAGAGTATTCTCATCAAGATATGGTAGATAATGTCCAATATAGATCTAAGTTTTGCAGGAAGGTTATGATTTATTTCAAAAAACAAGTATCAAGATTCTTAAGTTATATTTGATTTGAGAAAAGTTTGGTGAAAAAACTAGATTAGTAATAGTATAGAAGATAGTTGAAAGTATAATTAAATGCTACTGCTCTATGTTAACTTATAGTGTTTACATAAGGATGTTACTGTTGAAAGAATCTGTAAAAACCTATCAACAGTAATACCAATAGGAAAACAGATATTATAAAGTTAACGATACCTATGGAGAGAGTAAAGTTTTTTCTGTAAATAGCTTCCTATGATAATTATTTTGAGGGTATGGACGTCACGATGGGATTTTATGCCTTAACTTTAATATAATAAATAACAAATTGTATATCAAGAGCATCCTAACAAAAGGGTGTATTGTTCACTTAAAAGGCTGATAGGCTTAATTAGGTAACCTTCCTTCAAACATTACAGAAAGTTCTCCATATACTTTACCCAAATTACGTAGTGGTAGATTCCACTTCTTTGTAGTTTTAAATGTAGCTAAAGATAATGAAAATGTAGTATCTATAGCTTATTGTCTTAAACAAATTATTGAAGAATCATTGGAGTATAAAGTGACCAACGGTGCCAAGATTTAATTTCTGTGGCGATCCAAGGATACTTTGATTTAGCCGAGAATCACGTAGACGAAATTAAGGAGGATTGTATGGATCCTATAGCCCAAATAAGAAATCACCACGAGCTAGTAACTAAAAAAAGAAAATTTGAAGATGAGAATATTGGTCAAAGGATATTAATGTTAGAAAAGTCTTTAAAGAAAAAAGATAAGAATTTATAATACCCAGAGATCAAAGGTTAAAAAGCCTATTTTTATAGAAAAGTTATACACCTAGATTTCCTACAAAAAAAGATAGAATAAAGCAATTAGAAGACTAGTATTTCAGGAGTTTTGTGATCAATATTTTGAGACTAGTAACGTTTTTATATATAAAACCTTAAAAATAAAATATACTTAGTTAGACTATTTATGTTTAGTTATATAACATAATCATAGAGTTGAAACATTCATAAGTGTTTTGAAATACAACAATATTTATCATACCAAAATTGTTGAAATAATAGTTTTTATATCCAAAGTTATACTTGAGTACGAGTAATTAGAAAAAAAGAATATAAGTTAACAAAATATTAACACATCCAGTTATGTTTAAAAAAGGGTTTACATGTAAGCTAAAAAACACCTATGTTTTTGCTTGGAAATATATATATTTCTAAACGAAAATATAGGTGTTTTTTATAGTTAGAAATAAGTACTTATTTGAATTATAATCCATATTATCCAATTGTTGTTTGAAAGATGTCCCATTGCAATATCTTATTTTCTATCATATGCTAATATTTAAATGATAGCTGTCATTAAGAATACAAAAGGATTTTTTAAGAATGTTACAACATTTATAAAGATTGCTGAAAGAAACACTTCATTACACTTTTAAAATAATTTATCTATACTTGGAGTTGATATGAAGATAGTAAAAAGTTGACTACTACAAATATGTTTTATAACTGGATCGTGGCATACATATGGAAATTAAATCACTACAATTTATATTGGTTTTATTTATCATTATATTAACAGCAACGAACTCGTCAAAAGGGAATATTTAGATAATATACTTGAAAAAAAGAAGAGGTTTTACATTTACTCCAGAATACTTAATATTAATAACTGGATAAAATCATTTTTATCTTGAATAGGAGATTGATTATGGGAAGAAATGACTTATGTTTTTGCATGAGTGGCAAGAAGAATAAAAATTGTCATCCAAACATTCACGTGGAAAGCTGTGCTGCAGTTAAGCTTAATATTTATGGTCAATTAGATAAGGATTTAAAGGAACATCGACAAGGAGTAAATTTTAATTCGTTATGTACTGCAGGGTGTAGCGATTGTTGCTATGACTACTTTACTATTCAAAGTATTGAGTTTCATTTGATATTAAATGAATTGACAAAGTGGGACAAGGACAAAGTAAATAAATTAATAGAAAGAGTAGAGAGGTACTGGAATACACTTGAAGCAGACCAACCTGAAGCTATAAAACTTTTGCTAAGGGCTACTTGTAAAGACATCGAAGAAATAAATTCTTCAGTAGTCAGGACGAGCTTTCCTTGCGTGTTTTTAGACGAAGATACACACTTGTGTCAGATTTATGATTATAGGCCATTCAAATGTAGGATTTTTGGTACTACATATTATTGCGATCAGTCACAACCTCCAATAGGTATAGCTTGTGACAAGTACAATAGCGTTCTTAATTATAATAATTTTGATACGATGTTATTTGATATTACAGAGTTATATAAAAAAAATGATGGGTTATCTGTAATTGGTATTTGTGAATATCCTCTTATCTATTTTTTACATCAACATTTTGTTGTGAAAAAACTGGGAGTATCTATAGTTAATTTCTACGAAAACTTTAAACATCCAAGTAGTTACGTTTATAATCTTATAAAAAGCAATATTCAGCGCTAGCATAACTATCAATAGAAGTACACTAGGTGACCACTATTTCTTATTTAGAATCGTGGGTTTAGTATAAGTACAATATCTTATATTATAGTTAATGGTATAGTTATCCAAAGCACTTAATTAGTTTTAGGTATAATAAACATAAATCTCAAAGACGATAATAATTACGCTCCAAAGAGTCTACAAGAAATAATGTAGTTTTAGATATACATTCATAATGAGATAAGCAGCCATTAAATTAATTGATTTTTTATTCATAAGAAAAGACACAAAAGTACAGTATAAAATGTGACCTATAGGGTAGACAATTGAAAAAGTCTGCACTTGGACATGGTACAATAAAGTAGACACAAAGATAAGAAAAAATTGTGAAAGGTGGCTGCTTTATGAGACGCTCATATGATAAACAATTTAAGACTGCAGCGGTTAAGTTAGTTTTGGATGACGATATGTCTGTCGCAGAGGCAGCTAAAGCATTAAACATCCATTATAACTCTCTATACCGTTGGATTACTGAATACGAAGAATATGGAGAGAGTGCACTCCCAGGTCATGGGACTGCGCTCTATTCTTGTCAATATGAGATAAAAAAGCTAAAACATGAGAATGAAGAATTAAAAAAGGAATTAGGTATGTTAAAAAATACCAGGCCCTCTTGAAGCGAAAGAACAAATAAGATTTCAGTATATAAAAGACAATCAGGATCATTTAAATATCAAGAAGGCCTGCAAAGCATTGGGAGTCTCAAGAGAAGGATACTATAAATACCTAGATCACAAGCCTTCTCAGCGTGGTCTTGAGAACGCAGATTTGAAGGAAGTCATTAAAGAAATTTTTGATGAACATAAAGGAAGATACGGTTCTATAAGAATTGGAAAAGTATTAAATCAACGTGGGATTCATGCTAACAGAAAACGGATATCTAGATTAATGCGAGAAATGAATCTATGTCCCAGAGGTACGAGATATAACTACAAAAAATATAAATTAAAAAGTAGAGGCGAAGAAAGACCTAATTTGTTAAACCAATTGTTCCTAACAGATTCAAAAAACAAGATCTGGGTAGGCGACATTACGTATATTCCTACTAAGAGAGGTACACTATATCTTGCAGTATTTGTAGACCTGTTCTCCAGAAAGGTTGTTGGATGGTCAATGGGCAATAGAATGAAAGATCAATTAGTAATCGAAGCCTTTTTACAAGCTTACGGAAAAGAACGTCCTGATGCTGGATTAATTGTTCATACTGATCAAGGTTCTTAGTACACTGGTGGCAATTTTAGATCTATTCTCTCAAAGTATGGTGCTAAACATAGCAACAGTAGGAAAGGAAATCCTTACGATAATGCAGTAATGGAGTCCTTTTACCGTACAATAAAACGAGAGCTCATTCAAGGATCACACTATGTGACTCCAGAACAAGCTCAAAAAGAAATTTTCAAGTATATTGAATTGTACTACAACACTAAAAGAATACATTCTTCATTGGGATATCTCTCTCCATCCCAATTTGAGAAACAAAATTCATAAAATCCACTTAACTTTGTGTCTACAAAACCTTGACACGTCCAAATTATTTATTACTTTAACTGTCTACTATAAAGGGAGCATATCATTATTTCAATTCGGATATTGCAAAATCTATTATCTATCATGAATTAGGGCATGTTGTATATTGTATAAGAAGTCAAGATGATAATTCTGGTTCTAATTTTGATGAGTGCATAGCTCAACTGAGTGATGGATTTAGTTCTGACATAACGCATGTTAGTCTTTCAAGCTTAAGAAGCGTAAGACATTCAAATATTGGACAAGATATCAGGATAGTACTTAACATTATATTAGATGAAAATAAAGCAGATATATATATAGTTGCGACAATGTAGGATATTTATCGATGATTGAAGTCCTTAAATAACCTTTGGATAACCTCGATAGCCCAATAGCTGGAATTAGGAAAATGTTCTTGATAAAAATGTATGGTTAGTTATTCTTCTATATGGTATGGGGTAGCGCCAACATTTCCAACTTAACTATACCAAGTGAAGATAGTGACAGAATTTAAAGAGGATGGTGCAATAATACTATACGGAGATAATTAAGAAGAGGAATAAGATATTAATTAGAATATATGACGGATGCTACGAATATATATGTAATAGGAGGTCTGACGTCTTAGAACCGCTAGTGAACCCTGGGAGTAGGTAAGTAGCTAGGGCATAGGCGTACCGAGCTTGGAGCCTTTTGGCGGGTAAGAGGTGGGGAGAAGTAGAAAGATAGGGATTATCTTTCTATTTTTTATGCATTTCATAGCCTCATAGAGAGTTTTTCCCTTTGCTAATGATATAGTCCTTAAATTAATTTTAAAGTTTATGTGAAGCTACAGAAAGCTGATATTATTACTGAATAGCTTAATTTTAAGGGCTACTTTGTGCTTCATGAGCAGAAAACAAAGAAGGTAAAATTAAATGATAGCCTTAAACATTTTAAAGACATATGTAAAAGAAAATAAGCTTGAACAGGATAACTTTATCTTTGTAAGTAGAAAGGGACAAAATGAATCTATACCCGTCACTCAAGACTACATAATACTGAAAGATGCAGCAGTAAATATAGGTATAGAAAATTTTGGTACTTATAGTTTAAGAAAAACCTGGTGGTATTGGGCCTACAAGGTTAGCAGATATAATATAGGTCTGATAATGGATACTTTTAATCACAGCAGCCAAAAGATAACATTAAGATATATAGGTATAGATCAGGAAGCAAAAGATGAATTATATTCTCTTGTTCAATTTTAAATGGAAAATACCAAAATCATTATGAAAAAATTCTTAAATATAAGGCATGTTTAAATTTTGAGGGAGAAACAAACTTTAGTAATCTGAATTAAAAAATAAATATAATGATAGACTCACAATACAGCATTTATACAACAATTAGTATTTGCAGGTTTATTATAAATAACACCTATTTCAAAATAATAGGTGTTATTTATTTTTACAAAAAAATAATTTAAAAACGCCACATATAAATTTTTTGAGGTAAATTTTGCTAAGGGTATTTACAATGATAAAAATTAGTGGTATATTTAGAATGTAGGGTAAATAAAACGCTACATATAGATTTTTAGATGTAAAAAAGGGGATGAGATTTTTTGAAGGGTAATTTTTATAAAGTTCTTTTACGATATGGTCATCTCGGTACAGGTAAGGATATTATTGTTGCTAGATACCTTGATTGTGAAAATACAATGAAAATTACAGATGTATTTAACCTTGTTGCGGGAATGCCAGGTGTAAAATCAAATGGGGTTTTAGAGGTTGCACCTATTAGTTATGAAAAATATAGAAGAGGTAAAGCTGAGGAAAAAGAGAATTTTTATTTAAAAAAACTAATGACATTCAATCCTATTACAACAACTATATACAATTAAGGAGGAGAAAAAGTTGAAAGTTTCAGAAAGAGATTTTATTAAAAATGTAAGAGATTATTTATTGGGTCGTGGGTGCACAATCACCAAAGAAGATGTTAGACAGGGTTCTGTTATAGCTGATATGATAGGATGCATTATAAATGAAAAAGGTGAACTAGAGAACAAGGTCTTGGTTGAAATAAGGCGAAAACCTTCACCGGAGGCTCAGAAACAACTTTTTAGTATAGCTAAAAAATTTAACGTTACTTATTCCCTATTGGCTATACTTGATGATAACAATAAACCAAGGTATTACTGGTTTGAAACAGAAAGTGGCCTTCCTATAGTTGAGCAAACTTTTGAAAGTATATCCGATCATGTTATTAGCGATGTTGATATAGAAAGTACTCTATGGAATGCTTTAGATTTAATGAGAACAATGGCAATAACGAGTGATGAGGCTATAGATATTCTTTTATATCTACTTCTAGTAAGAGTTTATCTATCAGAACACAAAGATTTAGATAAATGGCCGTCTTTAAAGGAAGGTGAATTGCAGTCATTAATTAGTATATCTACGGACTACTACCATTTATTAAAGTATGATATTACTAGATTTATGTTTAAAGATAGTCTTGATAGATTGCTTTCAATATTGAACGGTTTGCCAGTTAAGTCTAAACATTATCACAGCATACTAAATTCTTTAATCCAGAAGGTTATGGCTACCAAAGCAGGTGAGGTTATTACTCCAGCCAACCTTCTGAATATAATAGGGAAGGTTACTAAAGAGCTTAATATTAAAGACGGAAAAGTAATAAACTTAGGATCTGGAGTTGGAAGTCTTTTAAGAGAAGCTAGAGAAAATTCATCCGCAAATGTTTACGAAGGAATAGAGTTAAATGTAAATTTAATATCTCAATCTTCAATTATAAATATTTTATGTGGTTATAGTGATATAACGATCAAAAATGATGATGCATTTAGACTAGGTAATACAGAAGAATATAACCTTACTCTTATAAACCCTCCAATGGGTTTAAAAGTAAAAAAGGATACTCTAGAAGGATTAGATATAGCTGAAGGACGGGGAATGGTAAATATAACAGAAGCATTTATTGAAAAATCAATAAACATTACAATTCCTGGAGGATATGTTATTTGTGTTGTACCAGAGGGAATTCTTTTTGCAGGGACTAGTAAAGCAATACGAGATATTATACTGAAGAAAACAATAGTAAAATCTATCATTAGCTTACCAGCAAGTACATTTAGACCTTTTACAGGTGTACAGACAAGTTTATTGATTCTTAGAAAAAAGGATAAGAGTACTAATACACCAAAGGATTTATTTATAGGGAAAATTGACTCATTTGATGATACAGATGATGTATTAAATGGATTTAGTAAGTGGTTAATTGAGGAGGGAGATCATGGCAGTATCAGAAAGATGTAATTATGATATATTCGTGGGCGCTGAGGAATGGACAGTTGATACATTAATAACTAAGTTAAATATTACAAATGAAAAACGTATACCTGTTACTGAGCTTGTTAAGATTAACTCAGTAACCTTGAAGGAATTGAACTTGGAAGGCAATATTTCACTACCTTATGTAGAAGTTAAAAATGTAGATGCAGATAATAAAATTCTAGATATTCAAAACTTAGTAGAAATGCAAATAAAAGATCTTCCTGCAAGGGCTAGATATGTAGGATATCCTGGAGACATACTTTTATCATCTATACGCCCAGAACGTGGGGCGATAGCTATACTGCCACATGATTATGAGTATTATGCTGTTTCAAGCAACTTCTTCGTACTAAGTCCTATAGATATTCCAAGTGAATTGTTATATTTCGTCCTTAGTGATGAATCTGTACTTAATGAATTTGGATCACTTGCTAGTGGATCTACTATACCTACTATGACTGTTAAGCAATTTAAAAGCTATAGATTTAAAGAGTTTGATAAATCATCAAATAATATCAACGCTGCTATTAATATATATAACAAGTTAATAAATAGGGTTCAAAATTTTGTAAACATTAATGATGCTGCAGATATTGTATTTAAAGATAAGTTACTTGTTACAAACAATGCTAATAAGAATCTGCCAAAATTCAAAGCCATAGATTATTCATTACTATCAGATAGATTTGATGCAGAATTTTTATTATCAATAAATAGTCCATCTATCGAATGGAAAGTTAAATCTAACAAGATAAAGGATATTGCATTAGTAGAAAATCCGCCTAGTGAAGCCAAAAGAAATGAATATGTTAATGACGAACTTCCAATAATACAAACAAAAAATCTCCAGGAAAATAGTATATATATTGATTCCAAAGATGTTGAGTTTGTTAAAATTGATGATGAAAGTTCCAAGGGTGTTAGGTTTTTAAGGCCAACAGATATTATTGTAGCTAAGATAGGCGCAAATTTATCAAAATCTGCAATAATTCCTAGCGACTTAAAGGGGGCTATTAGTAATCCTAACTCTTATATAATTAGAAATGAGCATGGTGATGTGTTAACTGAGTATCTGCTACTATTCCTAAGAACGAGCATGGCCCAAGAGCAAATCGAAGCACAGATAAAATCTGGATCAGCAATGAAGATGCTAAAACTATCAATGCTTAAAGAAATAGAAGTTCCATTGCCAGGTCTTGATATGCAGGGAAGTATTGTAGATGAAATAAATAAAAGAGCTAACATTAATGATGAATCTACACTTGAAAATGACATTAAATTATTTAAACAAAATTTATTTATTTCTTAAAACTATGGAACTTTAATAACGGAAACCAGGAACCCAAAGGTTATGCCAACCTGGCTTCCTTATAAATGGAGAGTATATTATATGAATACTACAGGTTTTATAAGAGGTTATATAGCTAGATCAATGGATTATGATAAATTTTTCAATCATGTTATAGATTGCATTGGTCAAGAGTTTAATACTAATGCTAAAGTAGAGGATTTAGAGGATAAGTATAGAATTACTATAAATAATATGACTCTTGATTTAAGCAAAGATACATGTAGTGTGTTAAAGAAAACTTCCCCGTATGCACTTGATAAATATATATTAGAAGAGTTAAAGACAAGGGGATTTGATTTTAATATAAATAGAAGCCAATATATCCAGTATTGCTATGGAATTTTTTAAGCCGAAGGATTTCAGTAATATAACTATGGAAATAAAACTTAGAAAATCAATTAGTTATGCCATTATTAGATACAACGCAGCACAAAGATTTAGTAGGAAACTTTATTTCTAATATAGTGCTAGAGGTGATTGTATTTGTTGTTGAGTAGGAGAAAAATAATATCAAACAAAAATAGCAAGAAGGTATCTATATAGCTAAAAAAGGTAGAATATCTAGGTTGAACTAAGGTTAAACTTCCTGAACAGATATGAAGTTTGAAGTTATGTAAATTAAGATGTTTTTATAACGTTTTTACATAGCGTAATATAGAGATTGATATTAAACTTTAAAGTAAGTAAATTTAAAAGGAGAAGTGCAAAAATGGCAATTAAAAAGAGTGAACTATACAGCTCCCTATGGGAAAGCTGCGATAAGCTTAGAGGTGGAATGGATGCATCTCTGTATAAGGATTATATATTAACATTACTATTCGTAAAGTATGTAACTGATAGATATAAGGGAGATAGATTTGCAGAAATTATAGTACCAGAAGGCGGAAGCTTTGATGATATGGTGGCTGCTAAAAACAAATCAAATATCGGAGAAGAAATAGATAAAATAATTTCAAAACTGGCAGAAGCAAACAACCTTAAGGGTGTTATTGATGTTGCTCAGTTTAATGATGAAGAAAAGATAGGTAAAGGTCAGGAAATGGTAGATAAGCTTACAGAGCTTATTGGAATATTCCAGAATCCTAAACTTGACTTCAAAAGTAATAGAGCCGGTGGAGACGATATATTAGGAGACGCCTACGAATACCTGATGCAGAATTTTGCAACAGAGTCCGGAAAGAGCAAGGGACAATTTTATACACCTGCTGAAGTTTCAAGAGTAATGGCTAAGGTTATAGGTATAGCAAATGCAACTAGTTCTTCACAAACTCTTTACGACCCGGCATGCGGCTCAGGTTCATTACTTATTCGTGCAGCAGATGAGGCATCAGTAAATATAACAATTTATGGCCAGGAAAAAGATGTACCAACAGCAGGTCTAGCAAAAATGAACTTGGTACTTCATAACAAGGCTACTGGTACAATAGCCAGAGAAAACACACTGGCACATCCCTTCTTTAAAGAAGGAGACCAAAACAGCAATGAGCTTAAGCGTTTTGATTATGTTGTAGCAAATCCGCCCTTTTCCCTAAAAGCATGGGGGTTAGGTTTTAATCCATCTAGTGATGTATATAGCAGATTTACAGACTATGGGTTACCACCAGAAAAAAATGGTGATTATGCCTGGTTACTTCATTTAGTTAAGTCTATGAAAAGTACTGGAAAAGGAGCAATAATCCTTCCCCATGGTGTTTTATTCAGAGGCAATGTGGAAGCAGCCATAAGAAAAAATATTATTGATCATGGCTATATAAAAGGGATAATAGGTCTTCCTGCCAACCTTTTTTATGGAACAGGAATACCGGCATGTATCATAGTTCTTGATAAAGAAAATGCTTCTTCTCGAAAGGGCATATTTATGATAGATGCAAGCAAGGGCTTTATTAAGGATGGAAATAAAAACAGACTTAGAGAACAGGATATACACAAAATTGTTGATGTGTTCACCAAACAATTAGAAGTGCCAAAGTATTCAAGATTAGTGCCTAATGATGAAATAAAAATAGACAATGACTACAATCTTAATATACCTCGTTATATAGATAGCAGCGGGCCTGAGGATGTTCAAAACATTGAAGCACATCTTAAAGGCGGTATTCCAGCAGAGGATATTGAAAAGCTTGAAATGTTTTGGTCTGTTTATCCATCACTTAAAACTGTTTTGTTTTCAGAATGCGAAAGACCAGGGTTCTTAAAGCTCAATGTATTAAAGGATGATATAAGGAGTACAATTTTTGAGCATGATGAATTTGTGAATTATGGGAAAAAGGTACACTCGGCTGCTAATAATTGGATAGATTCAAATAAAGAAAAGTTAAAAAATCTTAAAATTGGAGATAATCCAAAGAAATTAATAAATGATATTGGTGAACAAATACTTGAAATATTCTCTGAGGTATCTCTTATTGATAACTATGATGTTTATCAACAGCTTCTTACCTACTGGGGAGATATAATGCAGGATGATGTTTATGCAATTTGTTATGATGGCTGGGAAGCTGGAAGAGAGATAGATATAGAATACACCACTCCTAAAAAGGGTAAACCAAAGGAAAAGGGCTTTGAAGGAAGAATTATTTCCAAAACGCTTATTATTTCTGAGTACTTTAAGTCAGAACAAACCGCCATAGATGATTTAGAAGCTAAGAAAGATGAAGTGGTAAGAAACTATGAAGAACTTTATGAAGAATACAGCGGAGAAGAGGGGCTATTAAGTGAAGTTATAGTTGACGAAAAAATAAAGCCAGCAGACTTGAAGGCAAGAATTAAGGAACTTAAAAAAGAAAAAAGCAACGATGAGGAACTGGCAGTATTGCAACAATATGAAAAGTTATTAGAGGAAGAAGCTGCATATAATAAAAAAATAAAAGAAGCTAAGGAAGCTCTTGATAAGAAAGTAAAGGATAAATATAAGATACTTACAGTTGAAGAGATAGAACATCTTGTAGTTGATTTAAAGTGGAACAAGAGCATATTTGAAGGTATTGAGGCTATATATTCTGCAGTATCTCATAACCTTGCAAGCCGTATAATTGAATTGGCAGAAAGATATGAAACTACATTATTGGAGTACAATGATGAGGTTGAAGAACTTGAAGCTAAAGTAAAATCTCATTTGGAGAGGATGGGGTTTGCATGGTAGAAAATGTGCTTGAAGGATATAAGAAAACTGAAGTTGGTGTAATTCCAGAGGAATGGAAAGTAAGAAAATTAAAGCAAATAACTAATATGAAAAGTGGAGTAAGTATTACTGCCAAGGATATTGATGAATCTGGTGAGTATCCTTGTTATGGGGGAAATGGTCTAAGAGGATATACATCTAGGTTTACTCATAATGGAAGGTACGCTCTAATTGGACGACAAGGAGCTTTATGTGGAAATGTTCAGTATGTTGAAGGAACTTTTTTTGCATCAGAACATGCAGTTGTTGTAACTCCAAATCCAGAAATAGATATTGAATGGCTATCGTATATGTTGATTGATATGAATTTAAATCAGTATTCGGAATCATCAGCACAACCAGGTTTATCTGTAACAAAGATACTGGAACTTTCAATACCCGTGCCATCAAAGAGAGCTGAACAAACTGCTATATCTACTGCTTTATCCGATATTGATGAACTAATTAACTCACTAACAAAGTTAATTGATAAAAAGAAGAATATTAGGCAAGGAGTAATGCAGGAACTGCTTAGGGGTAGAAAAAGACTTAATGGATTTAGTGGGGAGTGGGAAACGAAAATCGTTGAGGAGATTGCAGTTGTTTCCAGAGGAAGGGTAATAAGTCATAAGGAAATATCTAATTCATTACTAAAAAAGTATCCTGTGTATTCATCACAAACAACAAGTAATGGAATAATGGGATATATTGACAGTTATGATTTCGATGGAGAGTATATTACATGGACAACTGATGGTGTAAATGCAGGAACAGTATTCTATAGGAAAGGTAAATTTAACTGCACTAATGTGTGTGGGACAATTAAACTACTACACGGAAATCACTATTTTGTTGCGAAAAGACTTGAGTTAGAGACAGGTAAATTTGTGTCTAAAAATTTAGCTAATCCTAAGCTAATGAATGATGTTATGAAAAAAATTACAATAACAATCCCACCAACCATTAAAGAGCAAACAGCTATAGCCCAAATTCTTACTGACATGGACAATGAAATAAATAAACTAACTCAAAAACTCGACAAATACAAAACCTTAAAACAAGCAATGATGCAGGAACTTCTTACTGGTAAAAGGAGATTGATTTAATATGAATGTGGGGGAAATAGAAAGAATAACACAGGAAAGAGTAGTTAAACTTTTTATTGATAAGTTGGGGTATAGCTATTTAGGTAATTGGGAAGAAAGAAAAAATAGTAATGTAGAAGAGGAATACCTTAAAAAACATCTTAAGAATGCAGGGTATTCCCCTGTGCTTATAACAAAGGCAATTAATGAATTTGTAAATAATGCTTCTAATCAGCAGTTATCTTTGTATGACCTAAATAAAGAGGTTTATTCTGCACTGCGATATGGGGTAAAGGTTCGTGAAAATCCTGGAGAAGCACCTAAGACAGTTATGTTAATTAACTGGAAAGAGGTTTGGAAAAATGATTTTTACATCGCTGAAGAGGTAACTGTTGAAGGAAGCCATTCAAAACGACCTGATATTGTATTATATGTAAATGGTATTGCTCTTGGAGTTTTGGAGCTTAAGAGAAGTACTGTATCTGTAAGTGAAGGTATTAGGCAAAATATTGATAACCAAAAGGAAAATTTTATAAGACAGTTTTTCGCCACCATGGGGTTAATAATGGCCGGTAATGACAGCGAAGGCATAGCCTATGGGGTTATAGAGACTAAAGAAAAGTATTACCTTTCCTGGAAAGAAGATAAGGATGCAGAAGATAAAATTTCAAAGCATATACGAACCCTTTGTGACACAGTAGATTACAAGCTGGATAAAAATATAATAAGCATATGTGAGCAAAATAGATTTCTTGAAATACTATATGATTTTATAGTATTTGATAGAGGAATCAAAAAAGCTTGCCGTCCTAATCAGTACTTTGGAGTAAAAGCAGCACAGGAAAGATTAAAGTCACGTGAGGGCGGTATAATCTGGCACACTCAAGGTTCAGGAAAAAGCCTAACCATGGTATGGCTGGCTAAATGGATTAAAGAAAATAAAAAGGATTCTCGTATTCTAGTTATTACTGACAGAGAGGAATTAGACGAGCAGATAGAAAAGGTATTTATGGGTGTAGGTGAATCTATTTATAGGACTAAAAGCGGTAGGGATTTAATCAATAAATTGAATGAAGCTACTCCTGTTATGATTTGTTCTCTTGTTCATAAGTTTGGCAGGCGCGGCGGAGAGCTTACCGATAAAGATTATGAAAGCTATATAGATGAAATAAAAGATAGTTTGCCTAAAGATTTTAGAGCAAAAGGTGATGTGTATGTCTTTGTTGATGAATGTCATAGAACACAGTCTGGTAAGTTACACAAGGCCATGAAAGCTATACTGCCTAATTCTGTATTTATTGGTTTTACAGGTACGCCTTTAATTCAAAAGGATAAACAGTCCAGTATAGAGATTTTTGGAACATATATTCATACCTATAAATTTGATGAAGCAGTTAAGGATAAGGTAGTATTAGATTTACGCTATGAGGCAAGAGATGTAGATCAGAATATTGTATCCCAGGAAAAGATAGATCAGTGGTTTGAGATTAAAACAAAGGGTCTGACAGATGTAGCTAAAGCACAGTTGAAACAGCGGTGGGGAACCATGCAAAAGATTTTTAGCTCAAAGTCACGCTTAAGTAAAATTGCAAGTGATATATATTTCGATATTTCAACGAAGGATAGGTTGCAAAATGGCAGAGGAAACGCCATGCTTGTAGCAGGCAGCATATATGAAGCCTGTAAGTACTACGAGTTGTTTCAGGATATGGGACTTAAAAAGTGTGCTATTATAACTTCTTATAATCCTAATATATCTGATATTAAAGGAGAATCTGTTGATACTGACAGCGAGACAGAAAAGCTGGAAAAGTATGAGATATATCAGAAGATGCTTGGTGGTAAAGATTCAGCTACTTTTGAGAAGGAAGTTAAAGATAAGTTTATAAATGAACCAGCGCAAATGAAATTATTAATAGTTGTTGATAAGCTATTAACGGGATTTGATGCTCCATCAGCTACTTATCTTTATATTGATAAATCCATGAGGGACCATGGATTGTTTCAGGCTATATGCCGTGTTAATAGACTTGACAGTGAAGATAAGGAATATGGATATATCATAGATTATAAAGACTTATTTAAAAAGCTTGAAAAAGCTGTTGAAGATTATACCTCTGAAGCTTTTGATGCTTATGATAAGGATGATGTAAAGGGGCTTCTTAAGGATAGGCTTAAAGAGGCCAAAGAACATCTGGAAGAGCTTCTTGAAGGCTTAAGAGCTCTTTGCGAACCAATAGCACCGCCTAAAGGAACACTTGAATGTCAAAGATACTTCTGCGGGATTAATGCAGAGGATTTGGAAGAATTAAAAAATAATGAGCCTAAGAGAGTAGCTTTGTATAAACTGACAGCTTCATTAATACGGGCTTATGCAGAAATTGCACCAGAGATTACTGATGAAGCTGTTGGATATACTTCAGTACAAGCAGTAGCTATAAAGAAAGAAGTTGAAAGTTATATAAAACTTAGAGATGAAATAAAACATGCCAGTGGTGATTACATTGACCTCAAAAAATATGAGCCAGATATGAGACATTTAATTGATACCTACATTAGTGCTGAGGAAAGCAGAAGAGTATCTGCCCTAGAGGACATGTCACTTATAGAGGTTATTGTAAACCGTGGAGTAGACTTTGTAGATGAATTACCAGAAGGTATAAAAAAGAATAAAGAGGCAGCAGCTGAAACTATTGAGAATAACGTTAGAAGAAAGATAATAGAAAAAACAGAAACAAACCCTAAGTACTTTGAAAAAATGTCTCAGCTCTTAAAAGAACTGGTGGAACTGCGAAAAAGAGCTGCTGTTAGTTATGAAGAGTATCTTAAGCAAATAGTAGAGCTTACTAAAAAAGTTCACAAGCAGGAGAATGATACAAATTATCCGGAAGATATAAGAAAATCAAAGGCATTAATGGCTTTATATGATAATTTGGACCATAATGAAGAATTGGCTAAAAAGATTCACAACTCAATTATAACAGATGGACAAGATGGATGGAGAGGAGACCCAAGCAAGTCAAGAAGAATAAGGGGAATAATTTATTCATATATTGGCGAAGATGGAGATAGGTTAGAAAAGATTTTCAAAATAGCTGAAAACCAAGGAGAATATTAAGTGGAGAGCTTAACAATTAATAATATAGAAATAGAAGTACAAAAGAAAAATATAAAGAATTTGCATTTGTCGGTGTTACCACCTAGTGGCAGAGTAAGAGTTTCAGCACCACAAAATATGAATGATGAAGCTATTAGGGTATTTCTTATCACAAAAATCGGCTGGATAAAACAGCAGCAAGAAAAGTTTAATAATCAGCCAAGACAGACAGAGCGTGAATATGTCTCAGGTGAAAGTGTTTACTTATGGGGCAGAAGATATAGGCTTGAAGTGGTTTACTCTAATATACGTAATGATATAAAAATTCATGGAGACAGGCTTGTTCTTCAAGTGCGAGAAGAAAGTTCAACAGAACAACGTGCAAATGTGTTAAACGCTTGGTATCGAGATAATCTAAAAAAAGAAATCCCAAAGCTATTAGAAAAATGGCAAAAAATTATCGGTGTTTCTGTTAATGAATGGGGAGTTAAGAAGATGAAAACTAAGTGGGGGACATGTAACGCGGAAGCTAAGCGTATTTGGCTTAATCTGCAGCTAGTAAAAAAATCCCCTCAGTGCCTTGAGTATGTTATTGTTCATGAATTGGTTCATTTGTTAGAGAAGAAGCATAACAAGATATTTACAGGCTACATGAATAAGTTTTTGCCCGATTGGAGAACAACTAAGGCAGAACTTAATGCACAAATATTAGATTATATGGAGGAATAGTTTCTGGTAGATTAGGTTGGCATAGTGATTTTTTAAGAATGTCTGAAAGGACGGAAAATTAACTTTAGAGTACTGAATAGTTAGTATTGAGTACTCTTTTTTTATGGAGTCATTGAATTGTTTTAAATACAATAATATGTTAGGATGAGTCTATTAAAAGTGATAATTAAAGGAAACATCGACTATTTGCTGGTTCTCTAAGAACTCATGCTCGTAATCTAGTTTCCTACTATTTCAATAATATTATGCTTTGATTTAAAATTATTGTACACTTAGTTTTCAAAAATGTCAAATATTTAGTGGGATAAAGTTTAATGAGATGCATAACTTTTGCAAGTGAAAGAACAAATGGAGAAAGGTCTTTTACATATTTATGGACTGAGTTATTTGATGATTTTACAATAGATATATATCGAGTAAAATCAATGAACTCTAGGACGATTCTTGAAGAATTGTTTGAGGTAATTTGTCGTGTAGAAGAAGGTACCTGGGACAGTAGTAATATAAAGCTTGTTTCAGCGGAAGCAATCAAATTGACTGAAGTTGATAGGATATTAAAGGATACAAAGTTTTATTCTTCAATGGCTCATATTATAGGTGCATTAGCGGTCAACAATACAGCTGAATCCGAATTTACAAAGGTTAAGATATTATTATCATCAATAATAGAAAAAATGAAGAATACATATTATGATAATTTAGTCGAGGGCCTAGTTAGAGAAATAGAGCAAGAAAATTATGAAAATATTCAATGGTATACTAATTTTTGGCAACAGAAGTTGTGCAAAGAGGCTATTCATAAGTTTATGTCAACTATATTAGTAAAAGATTATATGGAATTCAGCCCTTCATTACAAGTTTAAATTTAATGGTTAGAAGCTTAAGAGGTAATTCTGAAGAGTATACTGTTTATTTTAGTATAACATCTAATATTATTGAACATATCCCAGAAAAAGTGTTAGATGTATGGTTTCTGGACAAGATAGATGCTGAGGTAAATAAAAAATTTTCAAGTTTTGCTACAGAACAAGCAAATAAAAAATTTGGGAAAGCGTGCATAAGTGCAGTAGATGCTGATTCTGCTGCAATGATCGCGAGATCAAAGTTAAGTACAGCACTTGATTTGGTAAGCTTTGGTTTAAGTAAGAGTACTAATATTATTACAGTAGGTAATAAATGTTTGGTTATTGCAAGAAGTGGATTTGAAAGCATCTGTAATTCTGAAATTATGCTAACTGGAAATTCTAAAAATGATGATTCAAAATTAGATAATGTAGATAGAATGATTTTCACAATTATTAATTCGACTGATGTAACTGAAAATTCCAAGAATAAAATAAAGAGTGCTTTTAGATATTTTCGTTTGATTAAAGAGTCTAATAATATTGAACATAAGTTTTTAAATTTATGGATAGCATTAGAAAAGCTAGTTAAGGCAAGTGGAAGCCTTGCAAGCTTAATAGGGTCTGTTGTAGATATATACCTAAGTGCATAGCAATAGGACATATTAGCCTAATAATTAGAGATTTTATTGATAATATAATAAGATGTAGGGTGACGATACCGGAGTCTTTAGCCGAATATATTGATAAAGCTAATAAAGAAAAGTTTATAGAACTTGTAAGAAATGAAGCTTTATACAATATACTCATAGAACAAATAAAGATTGTATCTCAGTTACTTGAATATAGGTTAATTAAGCTAAGAGAGGATTTCTCTAAATCGGATAGAATTCAGAAATATATAGAGAGATTCCGTGCTGAAATAGATTATCAATTAGTGAGAATGTATAGGACTAGAAATAGAATTTTTCATGGTGCCGCTTTTGATTTGACTATTTCGGGGTTAGCTTCAAGTCTACTATTAATAGTAAATAACATAATAAATATAGTTTTGTTTGAAATGTCTCATTATGATGAATTAAATGAGATTTTAAAAGTGTTGTTAAAATACAAATATACATATGTACAACATTTAGCTAATCTTAAAGGAGATAAGAGAAATTTACTAGATTTAGATATAATAATTAGCCCTTTTAATATTATGTGGCCTTAAATAAATGTAAGTTTATAGCTTTTTATCATTAGATTTGTTTGAGGTATACAGGAATGAGCATTATCAAATAAGATGAGGAAAATAAATATGCTTGAAGAACTAACTTTCAGTGAAATCTACAGTCCTAAAAGCACGGGCACGTTTATTGTACCATTAAATATCTCACTATGAGATAAAGTTAATGCTAAAAGTCGTAATGATAATAAAATTACATGGGAAGATGAATTAAGATCAAAGATATATACTGTAATGTTACATAAAATTTGGTATGCTATTACTAAATTTTATTATAAAAACTTAAGAAATGGGGGATATTTATGAGCAATGAAGAGATTATAGAGGAAATAAATAAGTATTCTGAGTCAGTTGAAGATACGATTTACATGCTAAAACCGTATTTGTTTGAGGGTATAGGATATAGTTTGCCTACAAATAGTTCGCCAGAGTTTCGAAAGCATATTGATGCGGCTATATTATTATATAAGGAGAAAGACCTAGAATTTAAAAATGCTAGAACTGTATTAGACTCATTAGATTTGAACTATTATATTAGGGACAATCAAACTAACTCCATAGACATCATACAAGATAGCATAGTAAAAATATCTTCATTTTGTGCTGAGTTGTTATGTAGATTTGATAATTATCTTACAAACAAGAACATTGGAAACCATTGTTTTCTTGTAGCTATGATTAGACTGAAAGCTACATTTCAAAGTTCTGTTATACTTCTAAGAAATGGTTATTATATGGAAGTATCAACAGTATTTAGATTAATTTATGAACAATTATGTTGGTCATGTTACGCTGTAGAACAAACACATATAAATAATATAAAAGATAAAAGTGTTACCAAGACAATTAAATATATTAAAAAGATTAATGATAGATATCCAGAGCTATATTCCATTTTTTCACGTGAGGCACATATTGATCCTAAGATAATAAAAGATTACTTGCGTGAAGAATCTAGCGGCGTAAAAGTACTTAACCGTTCAGGAAAAGAGTGTCGTGAAAAGACCATTTATTTAATTTTACTAATAAAAATATACGTTGAGATTATCCAATATTCACTTGAAAAGCATTTGATTTTATCAAATGATAAAAATAAAGAGTTTCAGGAGATTATAAATCTGTCACTTCAAAATATAGCATATATAAACAAAGCGTTTAAAGGAGATGATAATATAAAATTGAAGTACAGTAATTTATTGTGAATGTAATTTGAATATATGTAGACATATTAAAGGATAACACAAAAAAATAAGAAATAGATAGAACATAGTTAGCCTAACTAAATAAGTAATTAATATTAGTTTGCAAACGTGAAAGAAGTTTTTTATTATTTTTCTTTCTTAAATAGAGTTATTAATTGATGGGTAAAAGTATTGCTATAATTGAATTATTAGTGATTTCATATAAAGTAATGTTGTTAATATTAATACTTGAACATGATTCTTAATTAGTAGGTCATGCAATTTTCATGGCAGAATTGTTGGCAAAATTATAGGACTCGAGAGATTTTAAAAAAACCTAGGAGAAATACAATGACTTTTGAGACAAGCTGTAAGAGTATACGAGGTTTAGCCAGAATTCTTAAAATCTATAAGTAAAATATCTACGAACTAGTTGGCCGGAAAGCTGTAATCTCAAAAGCTAACAAGCATTAAAAATAAAATACTTTAATACTATATAGCAACTTTAAAAAAGTATAAGGAAAGGATTAGCTTATAGGCAAGATCCTTTCCTTTTATTGTTAGAAAATTTTTTGGTAGTATTGAAATTTATTTATATTTTGATTCCTAAAAACTCCTCTATTAAATAAAATATAAATTTTATAATAGTAAAAATTAAATTTTTAAAGGGTTATGTTTACTTAATTGTATTATTATGGTATAATGAGGTTGCATTATAAATTTTGATTTAACAGGGCATAGTTATTTCCTGATGTGGATATTAATTTTCAAGTTGGTTTTCAATTGTCATAGTGTTCAAATATTATGTGGATGTAAATTGTTAGTGGAACTAAATATAAGCATTTTAAATGTGAAGGATATAAATTATAGGCAGAACTTTAGTTTAGGTTGTGTCGGTATTTATTTTTCTTCGCATTTTTTGCTTTCTATTCTTTAAGAGACAAGGGATTTTAATGAACATAAGAAATTAGAAATACAATTTATTGGAGCATCAAAATAAATAACATTTAATTAAAGCACCGACTTAAACAAAAGCTCAAAAATAATAAAACACAATTCTTAATGAGAGATAAATTCATTAAGTATACCAAGGACTTTAAAATATATGTTATTCCGTTATGGGGCAAAAGATAAGAAAAAATAAAAGTATAATGAAAAGCTAATAAAAAGCATATTGTTAAATTATAGTATGGTTTACATATTCAGTTACAATGCAAATATATAGATTTTTAAAAAAGTAAAGTCAAATTTAAAATTTATACCTAAGATAGTTTTGCTTATATATTAAATTTATACTAGGCATTTAATCAAGTAAAGCATTAAATGTTATTGGAGGTAGGTGGTATAAAAAGAATTCAAACAAAAGTGAAGAAAAGTAAAAAACGATAGTTGAGAAATTGATTAACGGTAGTTCTATTAATGTAAAATAATAAAAATTCAAATGGAAGGAGCCGTTATGTCCAAGGAGATAATAGAAATTCATATTTACTACGGACAAGAAGAATTTGAGAAGCTATTCGAGGAATTGATTAAGGCTACTATTGGGAGCCAAGAACTACCATATAAAAGTATAAAGGAGAAATGCTATAATGATGATATCACACAATCACCATCCACTAAGGTTTAGTGAGGTGACTATAAAATATGAAAATATGGAATGTAGCGATTTACGCAAGAGTATCAACAGACAAAAAAGAACAGGAAGAATCTATGCCAGCACAAGTTCAAAGCCTTAAGAAGTGGTTATCGGAAAAAGCTAAAGAGGATACTACTTCATTTTATAACTTAGTCGAGATATATGAGGACAAAGGTTTCACTGGCTCTAACTTTGACAGAAAAGACTTTAATAGAATGATAGAAGATATTGAAGCCAAAAAGATAAATATGGTTTTGACAAGGGATCTATCAAGATTTGCAAGAAATTATATAGACGCTGGCTACTATATTGAAAATTATTTTATTGTTAATCAGATTAGATTTGTCTGTACTCTGGATAATGTTGATAACTTTGAAGAGATAAATGATATAATACCTTTTAAAAACATTTTAAATGAATATTATATTAAGGATTGCTCCAAAAAAGTTAGAGATGCATTAAAACAAAGAATGATAAGAGGATCAAGTATTGCTAGCAGACCGCCATATGGATATAAATTTGAAGTAATTTATGAAGGTGATAATAAGACAATAACGCTTGTACCTGCCGATGATGAAACTACTGAAGTTGTTAGAGAAATTTTTAAGTTATTTTTGAATGGTTGGGGCTACGGAAGGATAGCAACATATTTAAATAGTAAAAAGATTCCACCACCATCAAAAAAAACAGTTACCTATACAAATTCAAAGTTTGGAATTTGGTGTAATGGAACTATAAAGAGCATACTAACAAATCCTAAATATGGTGGAATAATGATGCAGCAACGATGGAAAAAAATCAGCTATAAGGTCAAAACTGTTAAACCCACTGAAGTGAATGAGTGGATAAATGGCGGAGAGTTTAAGGGGATTATTGAAAAAGATATTTTTGAAGAAGTACAGGATTCTATTAAGAAACGAAGTCAGAAATATAGATATAAAGGAGATACTAAACACGCATATTCTACAGTATTAAAGTGTAATGAGTGTCACGGTTCAATGTCGTATAGGAAAAATTATAATGGGTATAAATGCACCAATTCTCAGAAAGGCGGCGGAAGATGTAGTGCACACTCTATAAAAGAAGAAGTTTTAAATAAAATTATTGTTCAGGACCTACGTAGATATGTAGCACAATTTACTGATGAGGATAAAATATGCAAAGCCCTAACTGAACAGAAGCAAAGTAAAGCTAGCAGTTTTAATGAGCTTGAAAAAATTAAAAAGGAACTTAAGAAGTTAGATAGAAAATTTCAAAAGGTATATGATGACAAACTCAATGAATTAATCAACCAGAGAAACTTTGAAAATATCGTTAGTGATATACAAAAAAAACAGGATGCTCTCATCTTAAGGAAGAAAGAGTTAGAGAATTTAAATGAAAAACTGGAGTGCATTAATAATACTTATGAACATTACAAGGATCAAATAGGTAAGCTTATAAATTTTCAATTGTTTGAAAGAGAGTTAGTGGAAAAGCTTGTTAGTAGAATCATTGTTTCGGAGGATAAGCTAACAAAAGTGAAAGAAGTTTACATTTACTACAATTTTAAGGATAGCATTAGTGAAATGACCAATAACGTCTAAGGGGAAACCGCAACCTGTATAGGTCTATCGGCCATTAAATTATTGAAGAAAGATAAAGATGCTACTATGATTGTGCTTCCCTCAGATCATTATATTGAGGGTGAAAAGTTGTTTATAGATACTTTAACCCAAGCTGTAGAAATTGCAGAGAGAAGAAGGGGACTATTAACTATAGGAGTAGATCCCACAAGACCGGAAACTGGATACGGTTATATTCAGATGGGAGAAAGAATCGGTGGCGATATTGCCACTTATAGAGTAGAGAGATTTACTGAAAAGCCCAATATAGAAGTAGCAAAGGATTTTCTTTTAAAAGGCACCTATCTATGGAATAGCGGAATGTTTGTATGGAGAGCAGATGTATTCCTAAGAGAGATGGAAAAGTACCTTCCTAAAATGTACAGAAGTCTTATGCAAATATATCAGCACTTAGGTACTGAGCAGGAACATGAAGTAACCGAAGAACAATACAGCCTAATCGATGGTATTTCTGTAGACTTTGGAATAATGCAAAAAACAAGAAAGGCCTATGTTTTAAAATGTGAATTTGTATGGGATGACATAGGAACCTTTGCCGCATTAGGTAGGTTCTTAGCAAATTGCCGAGGAAATAGTATAAGTGGCACAACATTCATGGAGCAAAGCGAGAACTGTACAATATTTGGAAGAGATAAGCTTATAATAGGCTTTGGTGTAAAAGATCTGATTATAGTAGATGCTGGTGATGTACTTCTCATTATGGATAAGAACAGAGACCAGGAGATAAAACATTTAGTTACTGAGATCAAACAGCAAGAGGACTTAAGAGAATATTTATAAATATAAATTTGAGGCACTGGTTTACCAGTGCCTTTTGAATGCTGCGAGATAAATCGGGCTATGTATTTTAAAATCTATTCAATGATTGAGAGTATTACGCTTTAATTGCAGGTGCTTCTTAGATGAAATTATATGTTATATTATGTAATTTATGTTATAATTCACTTATTAGTAATGTGGTTTTAAATACTGAGGTGAAGAGATATATAAGTTATATGAAATAAACTTGGGATAATTTAATAGACGGTTTTTATAAGGGAGAAAATAGAAAATGATTTTTAATAATAAGATTAGAGAGAAGTTATTAAAACTAAAAAATGAGGCTGAAAAGATGGAGGAGTTCGCTGAGTTTAAGATTTTTCATCCAGATGAGCTCGAAGGCGAACAAGTGGGATATAGTATTGATAAAGATGGTAATTCACTCGTTTCAAATGAAGAAGGTGCATGGAAATCGGAGTGGATAGTTGTAGGATATGAAATTTTATGCGGAGATCCAATTATAATTGAAACTAATCAAATTGGATATCCAGTATCATCATTGATGCATGGAATGGGCGATTGGGACAGTGGGATATATTTATCTGATTCCTTGGACAAATTCACAGATGGAATAATAAAAATTAATCAATTTATAAGCGAAAAGTCTATGGCTAATGTAGTTCCAAGAATAACATGTAAGGATTTGGATAACTTGATAAAAGAAATTATAAAAGAAGATGAATATGGCGATTTTGATAATTGGAAATCTATGTTAGATCCGATTTATGAATCTACTAAAGAGTATGAAGATAATTTAACAAAAAGAGTAAAGAAACTATCTGAAGGTGGATTAATAATAAAGGAGATCTCAGATAGATTAAATATGTCTATAAAAGATACTTATAAATACCTTAGGAGAGATGTAGAGGTTTAAAAGCGTAACTCAAAAGAGGGATGGACAAGTTTACATCATATAACAAAATATTCAAGTTCGCTTTGCATGAGAAAATTGCAAAGCACACCTACGAAGCTAAGTGCAGTCGCTCTAGGCTTCTCGGCGTCTTGAACAAGAAACGTTATGCCAAAAGTCGAAAGGCCCATGTTTTAAAATGTGAATTTATATGGGATGGCATAGGAACCTTTGCCGCATTAGGTAGATTCTTAGCAAATTGCCGGGGAAATAGCATAAGCGGCACAACCTTCATGGAACAAAGCGAGAACTGTACAATATTTGAAAGAGATAAGCTTATAATAGGCTTTGGTGTAAAAGATCTGATTATAGTAGATGCTGGTGATGTACTTCTCATTATGGATAAGAACAGAGACCAGGAGATAAAACATCTAGTTACGGAGATCAAACAGCAAGAGGACTTAAGAGAATATTTATAAATATAAATTTGAGGCACTGGTTAAATGAACCAGTGCCTTTTGAATGCTGAGAGATTAATTAGGTTATGTATTTTAAAGTCTATTCAAAGATTAAGGGTATTGCACTTTAGTTACAATTGCTTAATTAATGAAGTTATATGTTATATTATGTAATTTATGTTATAATTCACTTAATAGTAATGTAGTTTTGAATACTAAGATGAAACAGTGAATTATCAGCTAGGGTAATATTTTCCGACAATAATGTCGGGAATATTGCTAAAGTTAGGTATATGACGACAGTAATTATAAGGAATATTTAAGTTATATGAAATCCTTTTAATGATAAATAGTAAACTGGGATTTTATAGAGAAGATATTAAGATTATGGAATTTAAGTTAGAAGTTTAATTGACTGATACAAAAATACATAAGATGTTTTATGGAGGAACATTAAATGGTTGATGACTTTGTTTTAAAGTATATAAAAATCTTTATTGGAATAATAATTATATTACTTTTTGCACCATTTATATATGCGTTCATAGTAGGTACCATTTCTATTTTGAACTTTGGACAAATATTCATTTTCTTATTAATTGGAGCTGGAATGATTGGCTTTGTTTTAGGAATACAGCTTGTTAATCCATGGTCCAGACCTAAGTTCTTAAAATGGGGATGCAATTTCTTCATTCTTCTTGGAACATTAGCCTTTTTAATGTTCTATACTTTACAATTTTCATTAATACTGAATAGGACGCTAATACAAGACATTAAGCAATTTAAAACTTTAATGGCTGGTATAGAGGTACTAATTGGAGAAATAACTATGAGTTTTTATATTAAACAGGTTGTGAAAAAAAGAGATAAAAAAAGATAATATATACTAAATAATATGTACTTAAATATAGCATTACTTTTGAAATATTGAGAATTTGATTAGTCCGTACTTTTGGTGGTATAGGACTTCATATAACAATGTATTCAAGTTCGCTTTGGCTAAACTAGGGTCAAGCCTCTGTAGTAGCCAAAAGCACATTCCTTCGTCAAGTCAGGTCTGGCTAGGTTCAGGAACGTCTTAAATGCGAAACTAAATGTGAAAAGAAGGTATTTTAAATGAAAATAAGTAATTTTGAATTCCCTAAATTATTTTTGGACATGCATAATTTGGGATGGACTAAACCTGGCTCCGATTATGTTTGGTTTAATGATATGGAGTGGTACTCATTTGATGAAATTCTTACATGGGAAGATAATAAAGAAAGTCATATTGTCAACTCACCATTTATTATTCCATTTGCGCATACTGGAGGCGGTGATGTTTGGGGATGGTATATTGAAGATATAAAAAATCCGATTGTTGTGCTTTGTTATCATGATGATACAATTGGCAAAGTATATGCTCAAAATTTTGAGGAAGCCTTATTCAGGCATATACTAGAATTTGTATCAGAAAGTAATTTCTATGCTTTAAGAGGTGAAAGTTATCAAATAGACTGTGAAAGTGCGAAAAGATATATTTTGGAATGGAGAAACAAATTTGGTCAATATTTTAATCCTGAGTGGAATAAAGAAATAGAGAAAATATTATCTTTAAATCTAAAAAATTATAAGGATATACGCTTGCCAAGGGTTAACTTAGAATATGAAGTATTCATAACACCGGAGGAAACAGAAAAGCTAATAAACAAGTATATAATGTTCGGCAAGATTGATACTGAAGTTGTTTGGGATATTGAATAATAACACAAGTTAAATATAGTAGTTTGGAACGGCAGAGCTTCACATAACAAAATGTTCAAGTTTGCTTTGCATGAGAAGACTGCAAAGCACACCTGCGAAGCCAAGAGAAGAGCGCTCTAAGCTTCTAGGCGCCTTGAATAAGAGACGTTATGCGAAATTATTTACGGAGGGTAAAATTATGGGAAAGTTATTTTTACAGGAACTATTAGACGAAATAATAAAAGAAACAATTACCCCTGAATTAAAAAAAAGCGGATTCAAAAAGTTAGCCAGAAATTACTATAAAGGTTTTGAACATTTTGGATTATGCTTTAATATTCAATCTAGTCATTATAATTATGAAGAGGAAATCAAATTTACATTTAATACTGGAATATTTGTTCCGGATTTATATGTAATTTATTATAATTGTGAACTCCCTAAGTTTCCAAAAGAATATGAATGTTTCAATCGTAGAAGAATTGGAGAACTAATGAATTCATCTGATTACTGGTATACAATCTCAGCAAACACAAATTTTGAAGCATTAAAGAATCAAATTAAGGCTCATTTCGATGAGTTTATACATCCGTATTTTTTAAAGTTTAATAAAGATAAGGACATAATTGATTTATACTACTCGAAAACATATTCGAAAGCCCCTTATGACTATGCATTTCTATCAGGATTTATTATATTATATGGAAATCATAAGCATGGAGAACAGTTATTGCGTGAGCATTATGGCAACATTACAAATGACGCATATAGGGAAACAATAAGAAGATATTCAAATAAGCTAGGGATTTTCATTGAGATATAATATACTTCGCATAGCAAAATACTCCCATTCGCTTCGCACATTTGCAAGCCTAAGATAAGAGCTATCTAGGTCTGGCAAACGTCAGGAGTATGGAACGTTATACATAATTTTTATAGACAGAGTGATAATCCTGAATTTTTTGATTAAGGTTTTATGGTTGCGTAGATAAAGTTTATTACTAAATAATTTAAGGGAGATGATTCTATGTTACTATTTCGTCCAGTTGGAAAGGCAGAGTTGGATTTAATTGAAAAGACTAATTATACTGCATTTCCTCCAAGATTACCTCAGCAACCTATTTTCTATCCAGTTCTCAATCAAAAATATGCCGAGGAAATAGCCCAAAGGTGGAATATGCAGGATGTAAATTCTCAATATAGAGGTTTTGTTCTAAAGTTTGAAGTTGATGATACATATATATCAAAATTTGAAGTACAAACTGTGGGTAATAGTTATCATCAAGAATTATGGATACCAGCAGAGGAATTAGAAAACTTCAATAAGTATATTAAAGGAAAAATCGAGGTTGTCAAAGTATTTGAATAGGGATTTTTATATATTTCTTCTACTCAAAAGCTAACTGCGATATTCACTTACTATTTAATTAATTGAAATTGATTTGGGTTAGTTTGATTAAGATCAGAGTGTAGCGGTTAAAACTACGTATAACAATATGTTCAAATCCGCTTTTCATAGAAAGACTGCAAAGCACATCCGCGAGCTAACCGAGCCGGATTTAGAAAAACTAACATAAGAGCTATGTAATCCTTTCTAAATTCCTGTAACACTGGCAAACGTCTTGAACAAGAAAAGTTATACGCAACTTTATTGACAGAAAACAATTGGTTGGAGTTTTTTAAATTTAAGTTTATTCATGGGGAATTGAAGATAATGTTCGTTAGGAATAAAGTTTATAAAATGATAAAGAAATATAAGATATATTACTCAAGAAAATGTAACACTAATTGCTATATTTGAGGAGGTTAAAATGGGAAATATAGAAAACAAAATAATTATGGATGAAAATGAGTTTTGGAATATAATATCAATATTTGATTGGAAATATATAGGTAATGATGATAAAGTTCTTAAAAGGGCTATCAATTATTTGGCTAAAAAGTCAAATGACGATATACACAAATTTTATGAAATACTTTCACAACTACTCTACGATTTAGATGGAATTGAATATGCAAAGAATATCGGTGAGGACTCATATATTGATGAGAATAGCTATTTTTCAGTGGATTGGTTTCTGTATGTAAGATGTGCTGTAGTTGCAAACGGCAGTACCTATTATTATGAAGTTCTAAATAACCCCAAGAAAATGCCAAAAGATATGGAATTTGAGTCATTGCTATATATTGCACATGAGTCTTATAATAAGAAAAACAATGATGAATTTGATTATGTACCAGAATATGATTTTGAAACATTTAGCAACAAGGAAAAATGGCTGCAAAGAGTGTAATTACTTTTTTATTAAGCGGTTTCTTATTGTGTAAATTAAATTTGAGTTCTTGAATGGATTCAGCTCAAAGTGCAGAGGCTAAAGCAGCGTATAATAAAAAATCCCCGTGCAGCTTGGCTTGAAAAAACAGCCAAGCTGCACCTGAGAAGCTAAGAAAAGAGCTTTCTAAGCTGCTCGGTGTCGGGAATTAGAAACGTTAGGCGTAATTTTAGATTAACAAATTAACATCTTAAAAGTTTATATTAGATTTTATTAAATACGAAATTGCAAGGTATCGTAAAATAGAAACAATTTATAATTGTAAAATTAATAAATGGTTAGGGAGAGAACATATGATAAGAAATACCGCTGAGTATAAGTTCCGATTAGCTGAACGAGAAGATGACAAGAATATTTTGAAGGTATATAAGAGCATTATAGGAACACAGGGATGCACATGGGATGAAGATTATCCTTCAATGGAATGGATAATATTAGATATAAAAATGAAGTCTCTTTATTGTTTGACCAACGACAAAGGTGAAATCTTAGCTGTGGCAACGGCTGGTCCCCTAAATGAATTAATAGATTTAACATGGGATCAAAGAATGACAAAACCTTGTGAGTTAGCGAGAATAGGGGTTCTTCCTTCACTTCAGAATAGAGGGATTGCCTCAAGATTATTAAATGCGGTAATTGAGGATTGTAAAAGTAGAGGATATAATGGCATGAGATTCCTGGTTAGTAAAACAAATTATAATGCTCAAATGCTATACAATAAATTTGCTTTTAAGAAAGTTGGAGAAGTTTTTAGATATGGACATGATTATTGCTCTTATTATAAACTATTCAATTAACAAGCAATATAATGAAAACTATGAGCATAGTCTATAGATTATCTAATGTACATTTTTCTTATATTACGAAATAATTTTTAATAGACTTTATTAGCCTTAGCTTTAAGTGTGGTTGCAAAACTACGCCTAACAAATCACTCAAGTTTGCTTTGGCTCAAAGGCAGTTAAGACAAGCGGTTTGATTAGCTAGAGACCACTATCAAAGTCTAGCAATAATTTATGTGCCGCCAAAGCACTTTCCTTCACCGGGCAAACGCAGCCATGGGGTACTCCTCTAGGGTCCGGTTCAGGAACGTCTTGAGTGCGAAACGTTATGTGACATTTTAAATCTATAAAGTTTGTTTACACATAACATTTTTTTAAAATTACAAAGCATAGAGGCGCATTTTTTTCTAATGTGTAAAACTAATTAAACTAGCTTCTGTCAGTAATGTTCGGTTTCTAGTGGCTGGACTGTTTAGCATATGCCATGCGGTATATTGCTCTGCATATAGAATATTTGCAGTGGACATACAGTCCACTGGAACAATAACATTATAGCCGTGGAAAGCAGCACTAGCAGTTGTATGAAGTACTGCACCATTAGCTGCGAAGCCTGTAACTATAACAGTTTTAATATCTTTTTCTCGAAGTGTTTCGTCTAGGTTAGTCTCGTAAAACTTATCTACGTTTGATTTTACAATAGGATCACCTGGTAAAGGGGTTAGCTGCCTGACAATATCTTGAGGATTTCCATTATGTGTAAGACTATAGATAACAAGCATACCATTATTTCGAGCTTTAGTAAGTAAATTGGAAATATTAGTGATAGAAGCTATACAGCGTGGACTTTTACATATAGACATCTCCATATCTAAAATCAATAGTGCAGTGGTATTGGAATCAGCCTTTACGGATTTTAGCACAGGTGCAGGAGGTGGAGAGACTGTATTCCATAAATCGATTATAGTTCCATTGACCTGTTCTCTATAGTTAGAGTAACAATTGTCTGGGGATTCAAAGTATATGCCATGTATTGGGCAAAAATATAACATAGTATTCCTCCTACTATATTTTCATATCATTTATATTATGAAATTCTGAGGGGAAGGTGCTCAGTATTTGCATTTTAAGTTAACTCGAAATATTTCCGTTCAGCTTGGCTTGAAAAGATAGCCAAACTATACCTGAGAAGCTAAGAAAAGAGCTTTCTAAGATTCTCAGCATCGAAAATTAGAGGTGTTATATGACATTTTAAATCTAGTAAAATCTATGTTTACGCATAATATTTTTAGAAATATATTACCAGAGTAGAGGCACTATAGTAAGCAATTATAATGTCAAAATTTTTTATACAATAGCAAATAGTAATTATTATAAAAGAAATAAAGGGAGAAATGCATTATGGATAGAAAAGCGTTGATTGAACAGAAAAAGAAGCAATTATATTTTAAGAATTTAATGAAGTCCATGAATGCAATAACTACTATAGAAATCTATGAAAGTGGTTCTGAGAGAGATTTTTATAAAAAAGTTATCTCTTCTTATTATGAATTGTGGCAAAAAAGTAAGATAGAGCCATACAGTAAGTTGACATGTAATTCCGATGATATTCAATGTTATAAGTGGATTATAAATAAAGCACAATTAACATGTGAAAAAGAGTATATCTTTGTTAATTCTAGATATTGTGACGGTTATGCTAAAATTATCCTTAACGACTTATCAGAATCAGCATCCCAATTATGGTGCCATGATTGGACGCTCAATGATTTACAGGGTTCTCTTAAATATGGTTTTGGTAAAGGATTTTGTTTAATTGATTTATTAGATGAACAAGTAATTGATATTGGTTTAGTTAGTGATGACGAATATAATTATCAGCTTTGGCTATGGAATTATTGAATCATGCTTATCGCTTAAAAATTTAATTTATGAAATTGAATAACTGAGGTATTGTCCGGTTTAGTTAATTGATATTCTTCTTATTTTAGAATTAATAGGAAAGAGACATAAACAGGAGGATGTTCCAGCACATAGACAGCAAAGATTTAAAATATTATATAACAAGAAATTTCCGTTCAGCTTGGCTTGAAGAGATAGCCAAGCTACACCTACGAGCCTAAGCTGTATCGCGTTAAGGGTCTCGGAGTCTGGAGTACGAAACGTTATGTCAAATTATTATAAAGTGTGGAGGAGGAAGATGGTGGAAACGGAAATTAAATTAGTTAAGGGAGTTTATATAAAAAAACTAGATGGAGTATATGAGTCTTATGTTATTGAAGATAAAGGCAAGTACCACCTATTTACGGTAAATGTAAGTGAAGAGAATTTTGAAATGTTTTTGAGTAAGGTTTGCGCTCAAATAAGAACTCCCGGATTCTTTGTGTTGGAGGTTCCAACCAATCTTGATGATGAGAAAAAGCTAAGAAAAAAGGATACAGATCCCTTTCATAGCGATGTTTACTACTTAGATGGGGGAAGCAATCAGGACTTTGAAAAAGTGTTAAACAGATATGGAGAGCTTTTAATAAATGATGGAGGCAGTAATTTTGGGTTTGGTTCACATCAAGGATATGATGAAATATTTGTACAAGAATATAAAGTAGTTAATATTTTTACTAATGAACCTGGGAAATATGAGTTAATACTTGAAGAAATGAAGATAGTTAAACAGAATAGCATAAAAACAATATGGGATAATATATCATCTGAATCACCAGGAGAAATTTCTTCTATTAAAATCAATAATGAAAGTATACATGATGCAATTGAGAATCTTAAAAAAGCTGGTTTGTACTTTTATGAGAGAAGGGAAAGATGATTATATCGCATAACAAAACATTTTATTCCTCTTTGACATGAAAAGATAGCCAAAGAATATTCCTTCACCAAGTCAAGCCTGGCTAAGGTTCAGGAATGTCTTGAATGTGGAACATTATATGACATTTTGGTCTGTTAGAGTTAATCTATACGCATTTAGTTTTGTTTTGGAAAGAAAGATATAATCACTAAAGTCAAGTAATTATAAATAGATATTTACAGAGAGTATTGGAGATATGATATGAAGGTTAAGAGTTATTTTATCAAAAATTATATTGTCTCAATAATAAGTATTACAGTCATGTATGGGAGTGTTGTATATATTTCTATTTTAACAAAGCAGTTTGTAGGTGCTTTTGTGATAGCATTACTTGGATTAATGCTTTTAAATAGAAGAGTAATTCTTTATGAGGATAGATTGGTAATATTTCAACTATACAAAAAACTAAATATTAAATTTGATTCTATAAAAAGCTTTAAAGTTTCAGAATATAAGCTAATGCTCTCTAAAGTAGGCATACCTACGATATATGTTAAGTTGAAAGATAAAAAGAAAGAGGCATTTTTTTATTCATCATATCCAAGAGAATCAATTGAGGAAGTAATTGAATTTGCATTAAAAAAGAATAACACGATTTGTGTAGATTCAAATATTAAGGCCATATTGAAAAAAGAAGATATACAAACTTAAACAGAGTAATTTCTGCTAGCTTATAGTTTTGTTTATCTAAGATGTAATTGTAAAATATTGTATACTATATTAAGCTAACGCATAGTTAGCAATTTGAATAGAATATTAAGGAGGTACATTATGAAAAGGTCATTGATGCAGATTTATGTAAAAGGGAGCAGGGAAGCTGTAGAACTTTATTTAAAAGCTTTCAACGCCACACTTGGCTTTAACGTAAAAAGCTCTGATGACACATTTTATCATTCAGAACTTGATATTTGTGGACATACCCTAGCAGTATCTGAAGCGAATGATGGTATGAACAAAAGAATTACAGGCAACACAATGCAGTTTTGCCTTCATTATGGCGAAGGAAATGAGGAAAGTGTTAAACAGGCTTATGAAGTACTTAAAGAAGGTAGTCAAATTCTATTCCCATTAGGTCCTTGTGATTTTAGTCCATTGTGTGCAGATTTTATTGATAAATTTGGCGTTAGATGGTGCCTTTTTGTATAACTGATTCTATAGATTTATGAGTATAACACAAGGAGGTCAAATTTTAATATAACCAAATAAGAATTAGTAAACTTTTATAAACGATTTTCATCTAAGGTACATTTTAAAAATTAAGATAGGTGTTATCTATGTTTTTAAAGCATCAGCAACACGAGATGTTATCTGAAACAGAGGACAGAATTAAAGGGTTTATTATTCAATATTTTTTATTAACTTAAGGTTGAAGGAGAGATATGATGTATTGTCAGGCATGTAAAATAAGACAGGTTGAAGTGATTGAAAAATGTGATGATGAAATACAGCCCTATGAGTTATGCAATGAGTGTCATAAAAGACTTTTATCATATTCGTTAAGACCAATTGAATGGTACAATTTAGCCTCTATACATACATTTAATAAGTTTTTGTTACATGACGATTTCTATGAAGATGATGGGGTCGCTACTCAGCCAGAAGAAGATGTTGAGGGAATAGAAGATTTAATTGCACCCTCACTCGATGATGTTAAAGAAAATATTGAATCTCTAATCGATTTCTGCATTGCTAAGTGGTGGTTAGAAGGTAATATGATTAATTGTCTAAAGCAGCACGAGCCACACATTTTATTTAAATCCATAAAGAGTAGATTTGATAATTCAGAAAACTACTATGTTAAGGGAAGGTTATATGAAATTGCTTCAAGAATATTAGGGAGATTTTGCGAAGATTGGATTAGAGAAAAATGGAAGTTTTACGACGGAAAACATATAATACATCTTTCAGAAGCAGCCTGTTTTTGTCTTCCGTTTGATGAAGGATTTAATTTCGTATTAAGTGCACTTGAAAATATTTCAGACAATGAGCTTCCCCATATGGCTTTTTCTTGTCTATATAAATTTAGAGCTCCACAAGCAATAAATTGGATGGAAACCAAAGTTAAAAGCCCTGTGAAGGATTCATGGGGGAGTTTAGCAGCGGCATCTAACCCATCTTGGGATAAACTCAATGAATGGATACTAAAGGGAAGACCCTATAGTTTAGTAGCAATAGATACATTAAATAGATTAATACCTCACCCAGGTCATATTGCACTCAATAGACTTAATCCTAGGCCAGTGCTGATTAATCCCTCCTCAATTGAATTGATGTCACAAGTTCTTAAAGAATATAGCGAGAAAGACAATGTACCAAGAGTTAAGCAAGCTGTAGATAAAATTATAAGCAATTGGAATATTATCTTAGGAGAATAATACTTTAAGTCTTGCTTCGGATAACGAAATACTCAAGTCCGCTTTGCATGAGAAGACTGTAAAGCACACCTGCAAGGCCAAGTGCGGTCGCTCTAGGTTTCTCGGCGTATTGAATAAGAAATGTTATATTATAGATGGCTAAGGAAGTGGTGCTTCGAGGGACTTGTTATTTATATTGGAAAAGTACGATATTATGAAATAAAAGTATATGAGGTTATAATAATGACTAGTGAAGAATTTCAAAGATTATGTAATCTGACAAATGAGTACAAAACTGTAGAACAAAAGAAACGAGACATTGGTGGAGGATTAATTACTTGTGAGGAAATTGACAAGTTTAGCGAATTAGACTCCACTGAAAAAGTAATGATTTCAGGTTTGAGACAAGATACTTTTGAATACTTTATTCGTACACAAGCTTATAGATTTATAGTAATTATGTTTTGGAAGAACAAGCTAGTTGAAGACTGGTCCTTGTTATCAACATTAAAAAATACTGTATTCATAGGATATTTTCATAATCAAAGAATTGATAAAATGTGGGATATGACTGAAAATACAGCTTTAGAAGGACTGTATATAAGTGATTTCACAAGATTGCATACATTAGATGGTATTGAAAAAGCGCCTAAGTTAGAAAGATTGTCATTTGGCGATGCAATTTGGAGCACAAGTGTACTTAAAGACCTAAATCCTCTTGAAAATTCTAGGTTGAAAGAATTCTCATTTAGCGGGAAAAGCATTGAAATAGAAGATATATCTATCTATACAAAAATGTCTGAATTGGAAGTTTTAGATTTTCGCAGTAACTTATATAAAACAGAACAATTAGCTTGGATTGTAGCTAAGTTACCAAATGTTAAAGGGTATTCTTTAAGACCGTATATCAAATTTGATAGAAGAGAATCAGACATGATAAAAGACATTTTAATTTGTGGTAAAAGAAAACCGTTTTTATCATCAATAGAAGATGTTGAAAAGATAAAAACATATGTAGATAAATTTGAAAAACTAGTTACTCAATATCGTAACGAATGACAAGAGCTTCGGGGGCGCCATCCATAGTATAATAATGCTTTCAAGTTCGATTTGGCTGCTATAGAGGAGAGATCTTAAGAAGTGAAGGCACATTGTTTTACGACTGCAAGTTTAGGCAAGATGTTTTCATATGAGGGCTAGTTCAGCAACGGCTTGAGTGCGTGAACCTTGGACGCCATTTTCAAGCTAATGTCATTGCTGCTGCATTTACCCTAATTTACAGGATTTTGAAATGTCGAAAAGCTTGGCTATTTTATAAAAGCTCTAAACTTATAAACTTTACCCTAAATTTTACGCTTGGAGGAAATAACATATGACCTATTGGAACACAGCAGTCTGCGAAACAAACGGAATTAACATATACTACATAAGAACTGGGGGAAACAAAACACCTTTAATTTTGTTACATGGGCTAATGACTAATGGGGAGTGTTGGACAGATTTGGCACATGTTTTGGAGAAAGAATATGATGTAATCATGCCAGATGCTAGGGGACATGGCAATTCCAGTGTACCTGACTTTGGATACCGATATGAAGACCATGCAAACGATGTTGCCGGTTTAATAAATGCCCTAAGACTTTCGCAGCCAATCCTGCTTGGGCATTCCATGGGTGGTATGACTGCAGCGGTGGTGGCAAGCCGTAAACCAAATTTACTCCGTGGTCTGATATTAGCTGATCCAACGTTTTTGAGTCCAAAAGTTCAGCGCGAAGTTCGCGATAGTGATGTGGCCGATCAGCATAGGAGAATGCTCAATATGTCATTGGATGAGGTGTTGGCAGATGCGCGGAATAGACACCCTAATCGATCAGAGGAGACCCTTGAGCTGTTCGCACGGGCACGACTTCAAACAAGCATGGCCGCCTTTGACGTTCTCACGCCACCGAATCCTGACTATAGGATGTTAGTGAGCGCAATTGATGTTCCAAGCCTCATTGTATTTGGCGATAAAGGCGTGGTTTCATCTGCTGTTGCCAAAGAGCTGCAGAGTCTTAATCCAAGACTTCAGGCAGAACAAATCCAGGATGCTGGTCACAGTGTCCACTTAGACAAACCAGAGCGTTTTGCGGCTGTGGTAAAATCTTTCATAGGTTCAATTGGAACAGACATTGATTCATGAATGTGCTAAACCTTATAATTAATCTTTAGATTTTAGGGGGGCAATATGGTGGATGCAATAGAAGCAATTTACGAAAGAAGAAGTATAAGAAAATACTTGGATAAAGAAGTTGAAAGAGATAACATTATGACTTTATTGAAGGCTGCTGCAGCTGCACCAACAGCGGCAAATTGTCAGCCATGGGAGTTTATAGTTATTGATGATGCAGAAAAGCTTTCAGAAATGAAAGAGAAATTTACATTTGCTAGATACAATGCGCCTGTTGCTATTGTTGTATGCGGGAATATGAAATTAGCATTTAAAGGTCCAGGTCAGGAAATGTGGGTTCAAGATTGCAGTGCTGCAATAGAGAATATTTTAATTGCCGCAGCAAGTATTGGTCTTGGTTCAGTTTGGATAGGAGTATACCCCATTGAAAGCAATGTAAAAGCAGTTAAAAAAATACTCAATATCCCAGAGCACGTTGTTCCACTGGGAATTGTATATGTTGGATATCCTGCAGAAGAAAAAGAAGCACGAACAAGATTAAATGAAAAAAGAGTATATTGGCAGGAGTATGAGCCTAGCCGTAAGCATAGGTCCAAGGATAAACCAGTTATAGGGCATTATTAGAGTATCAAAATGTAATACCCGAAGCTACTAATTCTAGAGTTTATATTTGCTTGATTTATGAAAAAGTAAAGTTTTAATTATTTGTATTTTGGGGGAAATAAAATGAAACCAATAAATTACATAAACATTATCAAAGAAACCAAGAGACTCATAGTTCGCCCCACAAGAGAAGATGATTTTATAACAATTCGAGATGGTCTTAAAGCACAAGGTGAGCAGAAAAGTAAATATGATGACGAGGAAATTGAACTTTTAGAGCAATATACAGAGACCTTTTGCAAAAATAATGTAAACTCTTTGATACAGTATGCAAAAGATGATAAAGCTTATATGTTTCGAGTGTTTAAAAATACAGAAGGTACATATATTGGTGGAGTTATCATAAAAACTATCCAACGAAAAAATTTTCAGTGGGCAGAAATCGGGTATTGGTTACTTAATCAACATTGGGGAAATGGTTATGGAAGTGAAATGGTAAAGGCAGCAATTGATGTGGCGTTTAATGAACTTCATTTTCATAGGGTTGAGGCGCATATTAATTTAGATAATATTGCTTCTCAAAGGACAGCGGAACGGTCAGGAATGAAACTTGAGTGTATACGTAAAGATTTCATATATGAGGAAGATTCATGGACAGATAATATGGTATATGTTATTAATAATACGAAGTCATAATCATGCAAATTATTCCTTTTTTAAAGTATAATAAAAAATTAAAGAGCGAAGAAATAAATTTAAATTTTAATAACAAGTCTACTATTACACACTTTTGACTTTTATATTTCCTTTAGAACTCTTTAACTATTAAAGGTGGAGGATTATTTGATGGAGAAAATATTATGTGAAGCAATTCGTGCTGCCAAGCTAGCTGGGCAAAAAATAAAAGAACTTAGGGAAAATAGAGGGTATAAAGAATATTTAAAAAATGGACATGAACTGGTGACAACGGCAGATTTAATATCTGATAATATTATAAAAACAGAGCTTTCTAAAGCTTTTCCTGAGCACAAATTTATATCTGAAGAAAGCACTTTAGAAAATGGCTTTATAATAAAAGAGCCTACATGGATTATTGACCCTATAGATGGAACTGTTGGATATGCAAATGACCATTATCAGGTAGCTATATCTATTGCTTTTGCAATAAATGATGTAGTTGAGGTAGGAGTAGTTCACAATCCTTTTTTAGACGAAACATTCTATGCAGTTAGAGGTAAGGGTGCTTTTTTGAATAATAAAAAAATAAAAGTTAAACCTGTAAATGAATTGAAACAATGTGTTATTGGAACTGGATTTCCTCACAATAAAGATAACATAGACAGAATAATTGAAACGTTAAGATTGATACTTCCTAAGATACGAGATATTAGGAGATTAGGGTCTCCAGCCTTAGATATATGCTGGGTTGCTTGTGGTCGCTTACAAGGATTTTATGAAGAAAAACTATTCCCTTGGGATGTTGCAGCGGCAAAATTGATCGCCTCTGAAGCTAATGCAGCAGTTGGGCACTATAGTATTGAAAATAACTCAAATCTACCAAGTTGTTTAAACTGTTATAGTGTAATTGTTTCAAGTCCTGATATTTTTGAAGAATTGAAAGTAATTTTAACAGCAGCTATATAAAATATGTTTATTATATAAATTTTTTAATTACGCAAATGAAATCTATGATAAGGAGAGTCTGTATGGAATTTGAAAGTTTTGGAAGTAAGTATATTGTAAGGCTTGATAAAGGAGAAGAAATCGTTGAAACTTTAAAGAAGTTTTGTAAAGAGCATCAAATTTACTTAGGCTTTATAAGAGGAATCGGAGCAGTAAATAAAGCAACAATTGGGTTATTTAAAACTCAAACAAAGCAGTATCAAACGAAAGTACTAAGTGGGGATTATGAAATAACAAGCCTTTTAGGTAACATATCAACTTTGGATGATGAAGTCTATTTGCATTTACACATTAATTTATCGGATGAAGAATATAAAGTTTATGGAGGCCATTTAAGTTCCGGAATAATAAGCGCTACGGGGGAAATCATCATAGAAGCTATGGATGGTAAGTTGAGCAGAGAGTTTAATGAAGAGTGTGGAATAAATCTATATAAGTTTTAATTGCCTAGGTTTTTTAAGAGAACAACAACTTCTTAAATTCTTAAGAAGTTTAGAAGTTAAGATGAT